>JBEDUS010000289.1:0-5760 GCA_040414975.1 Candidatus Udaeobacter sp. | reverse complement strand
TGCTACCGCGGCCTTTCGGACTGTTTAGCTTGATCTCTCCGCCGAGCAGCCGGGCCAGCTCCCGACTAATCGCCAATCCCAAGCCAGTTCCGCCATAGCGCCGATTTGTGCTGCCATCAGCCTGTTGGAAGGCCTCAAAAATCGCTGCTTGTTTCGCCGACGAAATTCCGATTCCGCTGTCACTGACGGAAAAGGCGAATACAGTTTTTGCCCGATTGAGGGAAAGATGATCCGAACTCCAACCGGTTGTGACGGGTGCGACATGCAATTTAACGTAACCGCTCTCAGTGAATTTGAATGCGTTAGATAAAAGATTCTTCAAAACTTGATCCAATCGCTGGCCGTCGGTGTGAATCGTCGACGGCAGATTCTCGTCCATGGCAATTTCGAACAAGAGCCCCTTGTTCGCAGCCACGGGTGTAAAAATTCGCTCAAGATTTTGCTGCAGCTCACGAAAGCGAACCTCGCCAACATCTACCGTAACCGTGCCCGATTCGACTTTAGAGAGGTCGAGGATGTCGTTGATCAATTTTAATAGATCAACGCCGGAGTCTCGGATTGTCTTTGCGAATTCAATCTGCTTCGCAGTCAAGTTGCCTTCCGGGTTGCTTGTTAGTTGCTCGGCGAGAATCAGGAGACTGTTCAATGGCGTCCGCAATTCGTGCGACATGTTGGCGAGAAACTCGCTCTTGTAACGCGAGGTGATGGAAAGCTGTTGTGCTTTGTCTTCTAGCGCTTTACGCGCCTGCTCGACCTCGCGATTTTTTCTTTCTACTTCAAGCATTTTGCTCGAATAGCTGGCGCGCCTTTTCCTCGAGTTCCTCGTTAGTCTGCTGCAAATCATCCTGCCGATTTTGCAATTCAAAGGTCAGCGATTGCGACTGTTTCAAAAGATCTTCCGTACGGGTGTTGGCTTCGATGTTATTGAGCACAATTCCGATAGTTTCAGACAGTTGGTCCAGGAATGCTCGATGAGTTGGATTGAATTCTTCGGCCGTCGAGAGCTCCATCACGGCTTTGACCTGCCCTTCGAATAAAATCGGCAGCACAATGATGTTGCGTGGCGCCGCTGCGCCCAACCCGGACCTGATAGTCACGTAGTCGTCCGGGACATTGGTTATCAATATGCGTCCTTTTTCCAGAGCGGCTTGACCGATAAGTCCTTCGCCGAGCTTGAACCGGTTATTAATGCTTTTCCGATCGCGATAAGCGTAGCTGGCGAGCAGCTTCAGTTCGGGTTCGTTACCGCCGCCGTCGACGGTATTATCTATAATATAGAATACGCCTTGCTGTGCCGAAACGACCGGGGCAAGCTCGGAGAGAATCATTCACGCGACAGCGAGCGAGTCGCGTTGGCCTTGCAACATTCTACTGAACTTGGCCAGGTTCGTTTTCAGCCAATCTTGCTCATTATTGCGCGATGTAGTGTCCCGAAGATTGCGAATCATCTCGTTGATGTTGTCTTTGACGAATGCGACTTCACCTCGTGCGGCCACTTGAATGGATCGAGTGAGATCGCCCGTAGTCACGGCGGTTGCGACATCGGCGATTGCGCGCAGCTGAAGTTAAATTGCCGGCGAGTTGGTTTACGTTATCAGTCAGGTCTCTCCAAGTCCCCGCCGCGCCCGGGACACTTGCTTGGCCGCCCAGTTTTCCTTCGGTTCCTACTTCGCGAGCGACGCGCGTTACCTGGGCAGCGAAGGAACTGAGTTGGTCCACCATGGTGTTGATCGTGTTCTTCAGTTCTAAAATTTCGCCACGAACATCGACAGTGATTTTTTTGGATAGATCGCCACGGGCGACCGCAGTCGTCACTTCGGCAATGTTCCGGACTTGAGCCGTGAGATTGCTGGCCATCAAGTTGACGTTTTCGGTCAAGTTTTTCCATGTGCCGGCGACACCTTTTACGTCGGCTTGGCCGCCAAGTTTCCCTTCCGTTCCGACTTCGCGGGCCACCCGCGTTACTTCCGAGGCGAAGGAGCTGAGCTGGTCCACCATCGTGTTAATCGTGTCCTTTAACGCCAAAATCTCGCCGCGCACATCGACTGTGATTTTTTTGGACAGATCGCCGCGTGCGACTGCAGTAGTGACGGTTGCGATATTGCGCACCTGCCCAGTCAGATTACGCGCCATGAAGTTCACCGAGTCAGTGAGATCTTTCCAAGTGCCTGAAACACCTTCGACCCGCGCTTGACCCCCGAGGATTCCTTCGGAACCGACCTCCCGCGCGACGCGGGTGACTTCTGACGCAAACGAACGGAGTTGGTCAACCATCACGTTAACCGTGTCTTTCAATTCAAGGAACTCACCTTTGACATCGACGGTGATTTTTTTTGTTAAGTCGCCCTTCGCCACGGCGGTGGTAACGGTTGCAATGTTGCGGACTTGCGCAGTCAAATTTCCAGCCATCAGGTTCACGTTCTCGGTCAGGTCTTTCCACGTACCCGCGACGCCTTTGACTTTCGCCTGACCTCCCAGTTCGCCTTCCGTTCCCACTTCCCGCGCGACGCGGGTAACTTCCGAAGCGAACGCGCCCAATTGATCGACCATCGCGTTGACCGTTTTCGCTGTTTGGAGGAATTCGCCCTGCAGCGGACGCCCTTCAAGTTCCCGGGCCATCTTTTCGGAGAGATCCCCTTTGGCGACGGCGCCGATCACCCGCGACATCTCGCTCACGAGATGGACCAGATCTCCAATCGAGGTGTTGATGCATCCAATCGAATCGGCCCATCCTTCCGAAACTGCTCTAAGCGAAATGCGTTGACTGATTCGGCCTTCCTTCCCAACGACTCGCCAGATCCGCTCGAACTCCCGGCTCATCCGCTCATTGGTTTCAATGACCTCGTTGAAGGTATCGGCCACTTTGCCGACAAGTCCCGTCCAATCCTCTGGAAGACGAACGGAAAAGTTACCTCGCTTGAACGCCGTCAGCACGCCGAGCAGTTGTCTAAGCTCGGTGTCATAAACACTCTTGAGTTGGATGCCGTTTGTAGTTCGAAGGCTGGCGGATGCAATAGTGGCTTTCTTCATAGGAGTTTAGAGAGGTGGGTGAAGGGCCGGGCTGGAGGCTCGCCAATGTCGAGCCGGTAATGTTCCACCGATGCCGCACTGACCTAGCCGGATCATGAGCTTCACCATATATGATCGCAACAGTCATCGTTTTTCTTCTCGATCGGGTCTCGCTGGTTTCCCTCACAGCTTCCGTCCTCATAAATCCCTCCTGAATTAGTCCTCATATAAGGAACGTATTGCATGAGCTGCGAGGTCGTAGAGGCGGCTGTCTCAGCCGCCAAAATTCTAGAGGCGGGCATGTCGCCTGCGAAAAATCTGTAGCAGCGGCCTCCGACCGTTGATTAAATTCCGCTCAGTCAGTTGATGGAAGAAAAATCACTGTACGCCGCTTTGCCTGACGCTCGCCATTGGCTGATTCTGAATGTCGAACGATCTGGGTTGCTGACGCGCATCGCAGCGATGGAAAGCGTTTCATTGTGCGAGCGGACGAGATGCTGAGAGACATCCTCGCGCGGGTTTTCAAACGAACAACAAAGGGAGGAAGGTTCCACGCGCGGCGGTATGAAGACTCTCGCTGCACGAATCAAACGCCAGTTGTTACTCGACACTGGGAAATGGGGACATTGTGCAATTTACGAGGATGAATTGCAACGTATCTGGCCGCTGAACGAGGAAAATCGGAAAAGAAAGATCGAGCAGTTCGCGAAGGGACACAGCCTCCTTTTGAGTTTCTACAAGCGGGGGCTATGCGCGATATTTGAAACAGAGCGGCATCGATCACAGTTTCGGGGTCGGCGAGGTGTGTCACGCTTCTTTGGTGGTCAGACTATTGCGCAACAACGCAAAGACTTCGAAGCAACCGTCACTAGGCTTGAAGCGACTGACAGGCAGCAGCGAAAGCAAATCGATGCTCTCACTGCCACGCTCCAAAAACTAAGCGCCCAGCTTGAGATAAACAAACAAGGCGGCAAGTAGCCGAGAACAATTAGTAAAGCTGCCGAGACAATCTCCGCCGAGGATTCTGACGGGCGCAAGATCTGCGGCGCAAACTGTAAAAATGTTCAGGCATTCAACGATATGATTTGTCACGACATAAACGCGCCTGGGTTCTTCGCAAACGCATTGGCCGTGTTGATACTGTCGGCGTCTATATCTTCGATCTCGACCGGTTTGTAGGCGGCGCGACGGAAGAAACGATCATTGCCCGAGTGGGCGAAGGCATCGTTAGCGCGATTGGTTCAGCGCATTTAGGGCGGGTCTTTCACAAATGTCTCCACGCGCGCACCAGGCGCGGGATTAAGAAGGATTGTTTTCGGGCCGGTCTTGGCTTTGAAGCCTACCTGCACCCGGAGCCGCGAGGCTACACGGTAAACTCGACGTCTCCGATTTTCACGGATTGGAACGCTTGTAGAAGTTATCTACCCGTCCATTTTTGAAAATGACGACAAGATTTGTTGGGTTTCCATAAAACCAGCTCGCCGATCCCGTCACCTTTGGCGGCGCCGCGGCGACCGGTCCAGAGTAGGCATCACTGATTACGGAAGTGGGCATGCCAATGGCGCGAACCACCTGCTGCGAGTTGAATCCAACGGCGATCTGGTGATTCGCGATTAGTTCTTCTTCGTTGCTTTGATTGCGTCCCGGGACGTTGCTATCGGCCCAGCCTGTGGCTAGGGTTAACATGGACAGCAGGAGAATTGTCTTCATTTGGATAGAATGCGACACCGTCCGCATCATAGGCGTTGCCATAAATGTCGTAATGTTCTGTCTGTTTATTTTGCGGGGCCCTAACGAGTGGTCAGCTCGCAGCGTTCAGTTTGGCTGGCGATGTTTCGGCATCGCGATCGAGATTTGAATCAGAGATGCTCGAAAGCGCAATCTTTTTTCTGGGCCGATCAGAATCGAATGACTGGCTGCCTTTCTCGACAATGCCGTACCCGCGCGACGCCGCTCACCCTTTCCAACAAGCCTTCACGCATGTGCGTGAGCCGCAACGGGAGTCTAAAGGGGGTCTTTCGCAAAGGTCTCCACGCGCGCGAGCGAAGCAGCATGGAAAAAAGGATTGTTTGCCCAGCTCCAGTTTTGGAAAGCCTGCCACCCCTCCGCTTGGCTGGTGACGCGACGCCGCTATAGAGGGGTCTTTCGCAATAGCCCCTACGCGTGCATGCGCGCGAGGGAAACCCTAAAAAAGAATTGTTTGCTCAAGCCTGAATCCGCAAAGCCGACCCTAGCCCTGCTAGCGCGAAGGCGCGGCCACCCGCCCGCCCGCGCTCTCTCTTTTTTCTTTCCGGTATTCTCGTTACGCCCTACGCGAGGCCGCCTTCCGCACGTCTACGAGCACAGGTGGAGATGGCTGGATTTCGGTGGATATATTATGCGAAAGTGTTATGCATTTCGCTTTTCCAGCCCGTTTTACGATGGAAACAGAAGGGGTGGGATTCGAACCAACGGTTCAAGGTACGGTCCTGGACGGAGCCGCCAAACCGGCACCGTTCCGTTCCTTTAAGCGAACGCGACCGCGCGCTCGAACTACGCAGCACGCCGGCCAGGGCATCTAGGCGCGGATCGTAACAAAGCGCCGCCCGCGCAGGCCCCCGACGCTCAACTCACCGCGCCGGCATTGCACCTCCCCACGCCGAGGGCAACGGGTTGAGTAGTGGAGCGACCAGCGACCGGGAAACGTTCGCCTTCATTTCCGGCCCCGCCGGAGTCGTCGGCGGCGTGCCTCTGACGCGGGCTATGAATCCG
>JBEDUS010000288.1:0-14954 GCA_040414975.1 Candidatus Udaeobacter sp. | reverse complement strand
CGTGAGCGGACGAGCGGCTGCGTTGCGCCTGGATAGCTTATTAGATCGGCTGGCGGACGACCGTTATGAACCCATAAGGGAAGTGGTCGTCAAGATGCTCGCGCTCTCAGTCTGGCGAGAGCGCCCTGACGTTAAAAAAATTCGAGCCACTTTCGGAGCAGTTAGCCCGCCCGACATCAGTGACTTTGAGCATGGAAAGGGGGAATCGTTCCAGCCCATCTTCAGTTACGATTTCAGTCTGCATGAGGAAGAGCAAATAAAGGAGCCACAGATTGCACCGGACGGCACAAATTAGAGGACTGAGGTATCGCTCGCAGAACCGCGACATATAATCCTCCATTCATGCATCGTCACTATGCGTTACCTTTGCTGACCCCACCCCCGTTGTCGGTCTAATCCGTTAATCCGTGGCTGAGTCACCCGCCTTGAAGAAATCCGTTACGGTGAGCATCCCGCGACGATGGTCGGAAAATTTGATGGCCTTCCTGTTTGCGCCAGAGACAGACAAGTGGCTTGCCGCTTTGCGTATCGGCCTGGGCCTGCTGGTAGCGATTTATGTGTTGTTCCTAAGGAGTGACTGGCACTACTTGTTCGCCAGCACTGGAAAAGGTCTGGTGAGCCGCCAACTTGGAGAGGCCATTACATCTTTCGATAGTCCACTGATTCCGAAGCTTGGCTGGCTGGTTGCTCTGGGCGGTTACGTCAATATCGGCGAAGACGCAGTGCTTTCCATAGCGTGGGCTTCCTTGCTCTGCATGGGACTCCTGTTGTTGCTTGGACTCTTCTGCCGCCCAGCTGCAATCATTGCGTGGTTTCTTTACCTCTGTGCCGCTGAAAGTGGCGGCCTGTTCGCATACGGCGCTGACAACTTTATGACTACGGGCCTGTTTTATTTGATGTTGACGCCGTTGCCGGACCGATACTCAGTCGATCACCGTTTGCTAAAAACGAAACTAGGAGATTCACAACTTTTAGGCTTTTGGCGGCGCGTCTTACAGGTGCATTTGTGTTTTGTTTACTTTGTCGGCGGTCTGGCAAAATGCCTGGGTAGCGGCTGGTGGAATGGTGCCAATCTCTGGCGATCCCTGACCCGGCCACCTTTCAATCTGATTTCACTGAACGTTCTTATTCAATTCAAATACGTGCTGCCAATCCTTGGAATTTCGATCTGCCTCATCGAACTTGGTTACCCGCTTTTCATTTGGATAAGAAAAACGCGCCTATTTTGGTTGGTTTGCATCTTTGCAATACATGCGGCAATCGGACTGGCAATGGGGATGTACCTTTTCGCGCTTGTAATGATAGTTTTGAATCTTGCCGCCTTCGGTATCGGAATGAGCAAAGGCCAACCCGTTTCGGCCCAGGTCACGGTGGGCGGGAGCACAGAGCAACGTCCAAATGTTTCAGGATTAGCCGCCGGCGCTTCTCCGTATAGGGGTTAAATTCAACCGACGCGAAAACGCACGTCGCGAATCGTTCTGCTGCCGAAACGTTGTTTCAGTTTCCGCAAGATTTCGGACTTGGAAATTTGTTCGAGCTCGTAGTGCAAAGCTGGCTGGAGCACGCGAACGTAAAGGACGCCCTCGCGGAGTGCTACTGGCGCCGAATGCGTAGCGATAAATTCACCGACGATCTTTCCCCACGCGTCAATGACTTCTGTTTCGTGCAAACGCTCGCGCAACCCGAGTCGCTGCATCAACTTTGGAACCAACTCGACCGGCGATTCCCACCGGTCGGCTCGCACTTTTCTCTCGGGAAGGCCTCGCCATTCGGCGATCACGGCTGCGCGGAGAGAAGGAGACATGGATTAATGGAGTAATAGAGGATTGGAATCAGACTAAGTTCATTACTCTAACAATCCAATACTCCACTGCGCCAGTTTTAATACTTTCGCCGCATGTGACTTGGCAGAATGTTCAGCTCAGTACGGTACTTGGCCACGGTGCGCCGCGCGATCGGGATACCGCGCTCACTCAGGATCTCAACGATCTCAATGTCGCTCAACGGTTCATTGCCATCTTCGCGCTTCACCAGATCGAGAATAGCCTCTTTCACGCTGGTGTTGCTTAGCGATTCGCCACTGGCAGTCTGGTAGCCCGGTGTAAAAAAGTATTTCATCTCGAAAACACCTTGCGGCGTTGCCATATACTTTCCCGATACTGCGCGACTGACGGTGGTCTCATGCACGCCGACCGCCTCGGCGACTTCTCCCATAGTCATCGGCTTCAGATGCGATGGTCCATGCTCGAAAAAATCGCGCTGCCTCGCGACGATCTGCTGCGCGATGTTGGAAATCGTTTGCTGGCGTTGATGGATCGAGCGAATCAGAAATTTCCCGCTCCGGATTTTGTCGCGAATGTAATCTTTGACTTCACTGCTCTGGGCGTTGCCTGACGCAATGATATCCTTGTACAAATTGCTGATCCGCAAATGCGGAATCTGCTCGTTGTTGAGGATGACCTGATATTCGCCGTCCACCTTTTCCACGGTCACATCCGGAAGCACATAGTTTTGCGGCGAAGCAGCAAACACCTGACCGGGGCGCGGATTGAGCCGTCCAACATTGTCGGCTGCTCTTTGCACGTCCTCCACACTGATCCCCATCCGACGCGCAATTTCAGGAAAGCGTCTCCTGCCCAAATCCTCCATGTGTTCGGATACGATGTGGTACTCCAGGCTGTTTTCCTTTCCCTCTCGCTTTAGTTGAATGAGCAAACACTCGCGCAAATCGCGTGCACCGACTCCTAGTGGATAGAAACCCTGGATCAGCGTCACCATTTTTTCGAAATCTTCCTTTGGGATACCCGAGTTCAGTGCCATCTCTTCCGGCGTGCTTTGGAGAAATCCGTTGTCATCGATGTTGCCAATAATTAGCTCCGCAGCTTTGCGGTCGCCGGCGTTGAGGGCACTTTGATTCAGTTGTCCCAGCAAATTTTGCTGAAGCGTTTCCTGCACAGCCATGGAATCAAAAAGGAACTGGCGCTTATCCTTTGCTTCCCGTGAAGTCCGAAAGCCGTCCCCGCCGGAGCTGGCCGACTGCGCCATGTAATCGCGCCATTCTTCATCGAGGCTTGCAAGCTTCTCGAATTCGTTCTTGAAACTTTCATCAACGGAAAGCTCGCCTTCGCCCTGCGCATCGGGGCCGGGCTCATCCGGCAATTCTTCAAGAACGGGATTTGTTTCCATTTCCTGCTGAACAAGGTTTCGCAGCTCGAGCAGGGGTGTCTGGAGGACCAACAGGCTCTGTTGAAGTTGAGGCGAGAGAACTTGCTGTAAGGCAAGGCTCTGCCCGGGAAGCAGTCTGGTCTGCATTCCTTGTCCGGCCATACGCCGAGTTTACTGGCCTAGTAGGCGTCGGGCAAGCAATGGCTTCGAAACCTTAAATCGTTGAAACGTTAGAAAAGCTTCCGGAGCGCCTCGTTGTAACAATGTAACTGTTGTTAACGAATCACGTCTTTGATTCGTCCTTCGTTATTCCAACCATGCTTTGCAGGCGTCCGTCCACCATGATCCAATCAACCTCCGCATCGAACGTCGTGATTTCTCCGAACAGATCGCCTCCCTCACTACAGGGAATGGCTACGAGATCGGCCCGAAATCCGGAACGAATCCGGCCAAGTGTATTCTGCTGCCGTAGCGCTGACGCCGGGTTCACCGTTACCATCTCAAAAATCTTTCCCGGTGAGATCTCCGGTTCATTACGCTGAAATGCGCGCATCTCCGCAAATAAATTGAGGCTATCGTTGCTGGCAAGGCTGTCGGTGCCCAGGGAAACGCTGAATCCGAGTGCACGCAGCCGTTCGAATGGAAACCGGCTGTGGCCGAAATATCGGTGACTTCGTGGTGAATGCACGACATGAAAATTTGTCCGCATTTTTTCCAGCAGCTCGAAGTCGCTTTCGGTCAATTCGTTCAGGTGTGCAACGAGCCAGTCATCGGCGCTCCGGGCAGAGCGCAATTCACTCGAAGCACTGCTTACTTTAAGGAAACGCTCAAGCGCTGTTACATGTCCACAGTCCCGCATGTCGCGTCCCATGCTTTTCATAAATTCGTAAAGTGGACCTGCGCCATCGCGAAACATTTGCATTTCCTCGCGCGATTCAGCGAGATGTGTTGTCAGCAGAACGTTTGGGCCGGCTTCCTCACAGCGTCGATACAAATTTTTGGACGCGGTAAACAGTGCATGCGGTGCTAACCCGTGGTTTTGCGCAGGCTTCAGTGATTCGAGTGCAGAATCGACAAGTTGCTTTGTCCGATCGGGTGATCGCGCATCGATTAGTTCCGCGAACCACCACGTACGCAGTGGCGTATCCGGGAGTTGGCGGATCAATTCCGGAAAGGCAGTCAGGTTCGCAATGGTTGTCGTGCCGAACCGTTTTGCCTCGGCGAATCCTTCGTTGATCGAGGCGACGTAATTCTCTGGCGCGAGTTTCGATTTCTCCGAGTTAATGGCTCGGATCCAATCGGTGAAAGATTTTTGGCAGGGAATTTTCCCGCGCAAACATGTGTAATCAAGGTGACAATGCGCGTTAATCAGACCTGGCAGCAGCGCTTGCTCGCCCAGATCGAGCGCAGTGCCCGCATTGCGCGTTTTGATCTCGTCGAATCTTCCAACATCGACAATTTGATTTCCGGAAATTACGACTGCGCCGTTCTGAATAGGCGGTCCATCCATCGTCACGACGCTGCGGGCGCGAACGATCATTCCCCTTTTACAACTTTCCGGCATGCGGCCACCAAAAGATTACACGGCTCCTGGCAAAGCAGCGGTATCGCCGCGGTCGCTGACCGCGGCCCGCAAATTGCGCGGATCTGATCGCAGGCTGGATCGAATTTTCCTCTGGGCAAGTTTTTCGACGCGATCGCGCCCCGCTGGTCGCGTTTCCACAGAATTGTGCGTAAACAACCGTCGTTGGATTGGCAAAACTCCCCAACCAGATCGTCAATCTGCGCATCCGAAATTTTGGCAGCAATCCGGTACATCCCCGATTGCCGAGCCAATGTTTCGCGCAGGGGTGTCGTGCGCAGCTGGCCGCCCTGCCAGGCCATGAAAAGGGCCAGCCTGCCTGGATAAAAACGATCGAGAGCTTGTTTTATTTCGCCGGAGGTCCGAAGCTCCATGCCCCAGCCGTGCCGCAAATTCGGCGCAGTTTTTAGTGGTCGATAGTTTCCGTCGTCGTCATATTTCGCGATCTCGATCACGTCCTCCGGATTTTGGAACATTTCCAAAACATCCTGTGCCTCGTCATCGCGATGACATAAAACAAAATTCTTGCCGGTTTTTCGAACCAGAATCTGGCCGAGACAGAAAGGAATAGCTTCGAGGATCCGCTCGACGGGATCTTGCATCGGTAGAGCGCGACCTACGCTTGTCCTGCGCAAAGTCGAAAGAGGTGCGTCACGCTAATGCAAGCAGTGCGCGATCAGACCCCCAGCCCGCTCCAGAAATTCTCGATCCTCTTCGTCGAATGCGTTCAACTTGTCACTCTCTACGTCCATCATTCCCAGAACGCGCCGATGCTCGTTCCTCATTGGAACGACGATTTCTGAGCGCGTCGTATGAAATGCGGGCAGATGGCGCGGATCCTTGTGCACGTCGCCGACGATGATCGGTTTTCCGGAGTCCAACGCCGCGCCGCATAAACCCTGTGTCACAGGAAAGCGCGGGTAGGTCGGCGGCTCACCACCCGTGGCGGCGAGAATTACGAATTCGTCCTTGATGATTTTGTAAACCGCTACCCATCGATAATTGCGCGCCCCACGAATCATTTCCACCAGTTGCTTCATTCGTTTTTGAGTGCAGCCGCCAGCCAGCGCAAATGCCCCGATCTCCTGAAGCTTCTTGCAAGTGGTCTCCTTCATTCGCGGGGAAGCAATCTTGCGCAAAAAGAAACCAAGCGCGAGCACGATTTCAACTTTTTGTGGCTTGCTCGATAATAACGTCGGCAAAACCGGGATCGGTGCCGATCGATGGCGCATAGAACAGAGACCGACCGCCGATGCGGTACGGATTGCGCCGGAAGATTTCGCCACGCACTGTAGCCGAGGTCGCTGACCCCGGCCGGCCGCGGTCAACGCTGGCAGCTACAACGATCCCGATCAATCTGGGTATGTCCTCGTAACTATGGAGTCCATCCGAGATAAAGAACGGCACGACTACTACATTGCGAGTCTTCGTCAATTCGCGCCAGTCGGAGACCAAAGGCGGTTCTTCCATGTAAACGTTTAGTACGGACGAATATTTGCCGAGTATGCGGATCTTTTCGGCCTCGCGCTTTGCCGCCACGGCGCTGTTCTCGTTCAAATCCGTGCCGTGCGCGACAATGAGCAGGCTGGTCTCGCCGGGATCAACACCGGGGGAAACCTCCCGTGCGCGCTTGAGCAGCAATTCAGTCATCGCGGGGTGATTTCCGACCGGCTGGCAGTATTTCCATGTTTGCCCACTTGATCGTTTTGTCATGGGGCCACTTAACTCAAGCTCGCGCGGAATCACCGTTTGAGTGAAGTAGCCTTCGCTGATGAAATTCGGCACCACACAGACTTCATCGATTGATTCGGGATCAAACAAAAACAATGCATCCCGCAAGCTTGGTTCCTCTTTCCAGAAGGCGCACTCGACATTCGCAAAAAATTTACGATGCCGAATCTCCGCTGCATGCGCCAGCGTCGGTGCACTCGAATCCGGGTTTACGGTCGAGCCGTGAGCGACGATCAGAAGCGCAGTTTTGTCCTTAGGAGCCATTTGAGAAAAACGTCCGACGCTCAACGCTCAACGTCCAATGCCGAATTCACGACTAAGCATTCAGCGCGAGAATCGCCGTTGGGTTCAGTCACTCAAGACCAATTGTTGAAAACGATGATCGTTACGCTGGGGTCGGCGTCATGTGCACGATCGTGCGAGCGGATCCAATGACGCTGAGCGCCGCGACGCCGCAACGGATTTACAACTAGTCGCCAATTTTATCAGCCGCGCGACATTTTTTTTGACCAAAGAGGCCAAGTGATTGGCATGCGTTTAGGGGCGGTAAGGCCTCTTGCGCAGACGCGGCTTGAGCGTTTAGTCTTTTTCATGCGTTTCCGCAGTTACAAGAACAGCGACCTGATGGTCAGCGAAGTGGGTTTCGGTTTATGGACAATTTCGACCGGCTGGTGGGGAAATTTTACCGAGCGTGAAGCGATCGCGCTTATGCAGAGGGCGTTCGATCTCGGCATCACATTGTTCGATGCGGCTGACACTTACGGAAATGGTTTGAGCGAAGAGCTTATCGCCAAAGCGTTCCCAGCTCAGCGCGATGAAATCGTGATTGCGAGCAAGGTCGGGTACGACTTTGTTCATTACGGTGAGGCGCGGGGTCGCGGTCAGCGCGAAATTCCGCAGGATTTTTCGCCGGAAGCAGTGACGCGCGCAACTGATTCAGCGCTAAAGCGCCTGAAGACGGACCGAATCGATCTGCTGCAACTGCACAACATCCGGATGGAACAGGTCTATGACGATGCGCTCTGGACGACTCTCGAGAAATTAAAGGTCGCCGGCAAAATTCGCTATTACGGCATGGCGCTTGGGCCAGCGATTGGATGGTTATACGAGGGAACGAACTGTATTCGCGAACGGGACATCACGAGCGTGCAACACATTTACAACATGCTAGAACAGCACCCCGGGCGGGCAATTCAGGACGCGGCCACCGACGACTGCAAGGACACGATGTTCCTTATTCGCGTGACGCATTCGTCGGGGATGCTCGAGGGGAAATACACTGCGGAGACCAAATTTCCCTCAAAAGACCATCGAAGCCATCGCCCGCGGAGCTGGCTGGTGAATGGAGTAAAGAAGGTCGAGCAATTGCGCTTCCTAGAAAATTCCGAGCGGACGCTGGGACAAGCGGCGCTGCAATGGTTGCTGGCAGACGATCGCGTGGCTTCGACGCTGCCGAACATTTACAACGAAGAACAGCTCACCGAGTTCGCCAAGGCGCCAGACAGTCCATCACTTACCGTCGACGAAATGGCGAAAATCGACGCTCTTTACTCCAACAATTTCGGAATCGAGGAAGAACCGCCGAAATTTAAGGGAACCATGGAGCTGCCGAAAGAGACGGCGGCTGCGTGACTGTAGCCGCGGGCTGTGACCGCGGCTTTTCCATTGAAATTGCGAGGTCGGCGCCCTCGCCTACAGCTCGGCGGCGGCAGACCGCTATGGTTAATCCGATTCGTCTTCTTCCTCTACTGGTTCGGCACGGCGAATTTCTGGTTGTTCGCGAGTGCGACGCTGCCGCTGGCTGAGTACCTTTTCGCCCTTGTAAATTTCTTTGAAAATATCCGCAATCATTGGCGCAGCCGCAGAGCCGCCATGGACTTTGCTGCCGACATCGCCTTCGTAAACAGCTGCGAACGCATATCGCGGTTGATCGGCTGGCAAAAATCCGGCAAACCATGCGGCAGTGCGCTCTTTATTCTTCGGTCCCCATTGCGCTGTGCCGGTTTTACCGGCGACGTCAGTGTTATCGAGGCTGGCCTGGTGCGCAGTGCCACCCGCGCCGTTTACCACGTCGATCATTCCCGTGTGCAATTCGTCCAGCGTCTCGGATGAGAGGTTTAAGGTTCTCTTCGCGCGCACCTGATACGCAGTAACTATTTGGTTGTCGAACGTCTGCACCTGTTGGACCAGCCGTGTTTGATAGAATGTTCCGCCATTTGCTACGATGCCCATGGCCTGGGCCATTTGCAGTGGAGTGACCTGCGTGTCTCCTTGGCCGATCGACATGTTTGCGATGTCGCCGTTGAGCAACCTGCGACCGTGCGTTGCCTTCATGTATTCATCGTTGGGAACCCGGCCTTCCGCTTCGCCACGTAAAGGAATGCCGCACTTTGCGCCAAAACCCAATTGCAACGCCCAATCGATGATGGGTTGCGCGCCAGTTCTGATTCCGACCTGATAAAACCAGGTGTCGCACGACTCGGTGAGTGCCTGCACAAAGTTTAAAGCGCCGCGATTTGCCTTTTTCCAATTGTGGAAGGTGACGTTGCCAATCTGAATTGACGGAACACATTCATATTGATCATCCGGCCGGACGGCACCGCTTTCGAGCGCGGCGATTCCAACGGCAATTTTGAAGGTCGATCCCGGTGGATAAGACGAACGGTAAGCTCGCGGCAAAAGCGGGATGTCCTTGTCGTCTTGCAACGACTTGAGTTGCTCGGCCGAGATCGAAGGAACAAACAAATTTGGATCGTAGGTAGGCCAGGAGGCCAACGCCAGAATGTCGCCATTGTTTGGATCGATAATCACAATGGCGCCACGTTTTGCTTTTGCTTCCAACGCCTTTTCAGCGAGTTGCTGAAGGCGCAGGTCAAGCGTGGTGACGACGTTGTAGCCGGGCTCAGGCGGAGTGATTAATTTGTCGGAGGTTTTCCGGCCATCTTTATCAAAGGTGAGTTTGTATTCGCCATGTTTGCCTGTGAGCATTTCGTTAAACGTTTGCTCGAGTCCTTCGCGTCCCTCGGTTTCAGGCCACAGTGTTTCGTGGTTATCAACGATGCCGTCGGGATTTCGCCCGGTTTTGCCGGTGTAACCGATAATTTGGCCGGCCACCTTTCCATTCGGATAAACGCGCACATAAATCGGCCGCACAATCACCCCGGGCGGCAGATCCTTTTTGATTTGTTCGTACTCTAACGGGCTGAGGTTCTGCGCGATCTCCAGCGGCATGATTCCTCTGTTTCTGTAATGACGAAGAATCGCTTGGTCGGAAATGTTAATTTTGCGACCAATTAGCCGGGCCGCACTGTCGATTTTTTCCCTCGCGAAGCTGACTGCCTGTGCGTCGGAAAAATCAAGCGGCGTAGGGAAGTTGATGGCGAGATTGTAGCTGAGCTTGTTTTGCGCGAGCGGTTCGCCGTTGCGGTCTGTGATCTGACCGCGCGGCGCCGGAACGTCGAGGATGTAAGTGCGCGCAAGCTTCTGTGTCTCGAACGTTGGCACAATTGTTTCTTCCTCAGCTTGCGGAGGTGTGGTTGTGCCTGGCACAGCAGGTGGCGCCAGCGCCTGGGCAAACAATCCGGTCCGTGTTGCCAGGATCGAGAACGCGACCCACAAACCGCCCAAGAATACCCTAAGTGACTTCATTCCAAAATGTGAATCTGCAAAATCTACCGATAAATCAATGCCTTTGCAGAAATTGATGGACTTCTTCGGCCAGTTTTCGACCGATCCCTTCCGTGGAAGCGATTTCCTCAACAGTCGCTCTGCGCAGGCGATTCACCGAGCCGAATCTTCGCAACAATAAGTTCTTGCGGTTCTGACTTACGCCGGGGCAATCGTCGAGAATGCTTTCACCGACTCGTTTTTTCATAAGCAACTGATGATATGCGTTGGCGAATCGGTGCGCCTCGTCGCGAATGCGTTGGAGCAATCGCAAAGCGCCGGAGTCCAGTGGAAGTTGGAGCGGGAGGGCCCGGACGGGCCGATAAATCTCTTCGCGTTCCTTTGCCAGGCCGATGATGGGAAGGTCGTGCAAACGTAATCGCTGCAATTCACGGCACGCAGCCGAGAGTTGGCCCTTTCCGCCATCCACGATGATCAGGTCAGGCAGGCGGACAGCAACGAAGCCTTCGTCGTTCCGAGCCCCGACAGCTTTCGGGATCGAGGGATCTGTTGAAGTTACTTGTTGGTTTTGCGGCGGGATCCCTCGACTTTGCCCGGGATCACGGGAAATTCGCTCCAGCGCACTCGCCGGATTTTCCTGTGAAAACTCCGCTACGTCGGAGTTCGCGTCGCGCGCCTCCAGTAGAACACGAGAATACCTGCGGCGGACGACTTCTGCCATACTGGCGAAATCGTCTTGTCCTTCGACTGTTCGCACTCGATAGCGGCGATAATTGTCCTTGTCCGGCACGCCGTCGCGGAAACACACCATTGAAGCGACAACGTGTGTCGTGGAAATATTTGAGATATCGAAACATTCCATCACGCGTGGCGCCTGCGGCAATTGCAACGCATCAGCCAACGCGCGGACGTCCGCCATTGGATCGATCGAGCCCGGCAGGCTACCGCGGGTAAATCGACGCATTGGCCTGGTCGTGCTGCGCAAGTCATCAATCATGTTGCGCAGTTCAGCCGCTTTCTCGAAGTCCATTTTCGTGGCCGCTTTGTGCATTTCCGCTTCCAACGTCGCGATCATTTCCCTCGATTTTCCTTCCAGAAATTCACCGGCTCGGAGAACTCGTTCCCGGTACTGCTCCGCGCTAATTTCGCTTAACCTCACGGGCAGCTGGTAGGTCGCGGATTTCAACTCGCGCTCTGTTGGCGAGCCTCGTCCAAACGTGAGCACGCCAAATTTTTTGCGCATGAAATTCAATGTCTGCCGCAGCGCGCCAGCATGCGCGTACGGACCAAAGTAGCGGCTGCCATCGTCTTTTTTGAATCGAGCGAGCCGGAAACGCGGCCACTCTTCCGACATATCGACCCTCACCAGAAGGAAACGCTTGTCGTCGCGGAAGGAAACGTTGTAACGCGGCCGATATTCCTTAATCAATTTTCCCTCGAGCAAGACTGATTCCGCTTCGCTGCGGACTGTATGCGTCTCAAAATCCCAGGTCGCCTCCAGCATCGCGCGCGTTTTCAAATCGGCCTGCGCCAGCTTGGAAGGCAAAAAATATGAACCCACTCGCTTCCGCAGGTCCCGTGCTTTGCCCACGTAAATCACCCGATTAAACCGGTCGCGCATTAGGTACACACCCGGCTTATGCGGGACTTCGTGGATCTTTTTCTGCAAATCCGGCTTCTCTTTGGTCGATACAGCCATCTGGCGATGAATCTACGCGAGAAGCGGATATCTGAAAATCGCTATCGCCTCCACTGGCTTTACAGGCAGCAACGCGCGCAAAGAAAAGCGCCCGCGAATCTCCCGCGGGCGCCTTGATTCTTACAGAATGGCCGTCCGTTACGGTCTTGTCGTTGTCGTAGTAGTCGTTTCCTCGTGCTTAATAACTGTGGGCGGCTGGCTCAACACGACCTTACGCACAATCATCCGGTCACCAACCGTCGTGTAATAAACAGTTGCCGGCATGTCTGGGCGAATGGCCGACCAGGTTACGGTCCGGCCTTCCGGATCCACGATGGTTGTGTCTTTCGTGTAATAATAGCGCACCGGTGCCACGTCCGGCGTTGTTCGGAACATAAAGTAATCCGAATCCGGCGTGTACGTCACGATTGTGCCGGCACTGTTTGTAGTTGTCGCCTGTGTTGTTGTTGTACCAGTTACTGGGTTCGTCGTAGTCGTTGTGGTGGTTTCCTGCGCCAGCGCTGTGCCCATCGCAGTCGCACAAGCAACGCCAACTGCCAACAATTTCACTAGGTTTGTGTGTTTCATATTTTCCCTTTGGTTTACTCAATTAAACAGCTCGCCGAGGGGAACGTAGCGTTGAAACTCAGGGTCTTCTCTTCGTCTCCGTTGTGCCCGCTTTTTTCTGGGATGTTCTCGCTCCTTCGCCAATGACGATTTTGCGGGCAATCATGCGATCACCTGAAGTGGTGTAATACATGGTTGCTCCAACTCCCACCCGGATCGTCGACTGGTCCACAGCGTGACCTTCTGCATCAACGATGACTGTGTCCTTCGTCTGGTAATAGCGAACAAGCGCCCCATTTGTCGACGGTCGGAACATGAAATGATCCGAACTCGGCGTGTCTTGCGCAAATGTCCCGGTTGTGGTGGCCATTGCTGCCGTGCTTGTCGAGCTTGTGGTCTGCTGCTGTCCCTGTTGTGGTTGCCGCTGCGGCATCTGTTGGAATGAAGAAGGCTGCTGCTGAGGGATCTGTTGCATCCTTTGTTGTGCCAAGGCTGTGCCAGGCGTTGCCGCACAGAACACGCCTGCCGCCAATATTGTGAGTAATGTCGTTTGTTTCATGTTTATCCCTCTGCTTTCATTGCATGGATGCGCTCCATGACGCATGTACCCCATTGTTCCATGCCGGAACCCATCCCATTGCATTTTTGTTTCGGATACCCCGTCGTAAGTGGTCGCCTCCAAGGACCTAATCGACGTTGTAGCCGCGACGCTGTGTCGCCGTGCGCCCCGGAGCAACAACGCGATGGCGCCTCGACGCAGCGCGGCGGCTACTCTTATCGATTCCGATGGAAAACGTAGCGTGACATTTATGCAGGCATTACCCGGTTTTCGCGATTTTCTTCCCGCTGACTGCGCGGTGCGCAATTACATCTTTGCGCGCTGGCGCGAAGTTGTGCGCCGCTCCGGCTTTATTGAATGGGACGGCCCCGTCCTGGAAGCGACCGAGCTTTACAAAAAAAAGAGCGGCGCGGAAATTGTCGATCAACTTTTCAATTTTACTGATAAAGGCGAGCGCGAGGTCGCCATGAGGCCCGAGCTTACGCCCACGCTTGCTCGCGTGGTTGCCGCGCACGAGCGCGGGTTCAAGAAACCACTCAAGTGGTTCTCGATCGGCCAATTCTTCCGTTATGAAAAGCAACAGCGCGGAAGATTGCGCGAACATTTTCAACTCAACTGCGACATTATCGGGGAAGCGGACCTTGCCGCTGATATCGAGTTGGTAGCGCTCTGCATCGACATCCTGCGGAGTTTTGGGTTTACCGAAAACGATTTCATCGTGCGAATTAGCGACCGCGATTTCTGGACCGATTTTCTGCGCGAAAAGAATGTCTCGCCGGATCGGTGGGATGCATTGTTGCAGGCAATCGATAAATCCGGGCGTGAGTCACGCGAGAAAACAGGAGAGAAACTTGGCAAGCTGGCCGATTCAATCTTTGCGACGCTAAAAAGCGGCGGGAAAAGCGAGAAGCTAGACAAACTCGTTGCTGGCCTTCGCGAGCGTGGACTTGCTGATTACGTGGCGATCGATGTTCGCATTGTGCGCGGGCTGGCCTATTACACGGGCATCGTATTTGAGGTGTTCGACCGCGCCGGGAAATTTCGCGCGCTTGCCGGTGGTGGGCGTTACGACAACCTGATCTCACAATTGAGTGATGGCGCAGTTTCAATGCCGGCACTCGGTTTTGCCATGGGTGACGTAGTGCTCGGTGAGTTAATCAACGAAACAGCTCGCGCGCGCCAGAGAATCGATGAAGCAATCGCTGCGGACCGGGCGATCGACATTTACATCGTGATTGCCAAGGAACAGCGCCGTGCTGATGCGCTGAAACAAATCCAGCAGTTTCGCGACCGCGGTTTTCGCGTCGATTATCCACTGACGAGTGAAAAGGTCGGCAAACAGTTCCAAACGGCCGAGCAACTCGGCGCGCGCGTTGCGGTCTTGTTTGGAGATGAATGGCCGCAAATAAAAATCAAGAATATGGCGACCGCGCAGCAGGAAGTTCTGCCTGGCGAAAAATTGATGGACCGCCTGGTGGAACTCCTTTAACTGATCGACGCCGTTGATCATCTCGGTAATCGCTTGCGAGATTGTTGGCTTCGCTCAGAATGACGCGGGACCCTGGCCATCGCATGTATCGCACGCACCACTGCAATTCACTTCGCAAAAGCGACATCGGCAGACAAGTTACACTGACCGGCTGGGTAAACGTTACACGCGATCACGGCGGCGTAATTTTCATTGATCTCCGCGATCGCGAAGGGCTGACGCAAATTGTTTTTCGACCGGAGGAAAATGCGGAGCTTGCGAAGCGGGCGCACACATTGCGGAGCGAAGACGTGATTCAGGTTTCAGGTCGCGTCGCAGCGCGCCTGCCGGGCACAGAAAATCCGAATCTCGCCACCGGTGACATCGAAATCATTCCGAGTGACTTGAAAATTCTGAATCGGTCAGACGATCTGCCATTTCCGATCGACGCAGAACCAAACAACGAAGACTTGCGGATGACCTACCGATTCTACGATCTGCGCCGTCCCCGCTTGGCGCGCAATCTGCGATTGCGGCATGTCACGGCGAAGGCGACGCGCGATTATCTCCATAGCCA
>JBEDUS010000287.1:0-7609 GCA_040414975.1 Candidatus Udaeobacter sp. | reverse complement strand
ATCGCTGCACCGACACGCCCGGCCACCATTAACGCGGTTAGCACCGGCGCCAACTCACGACACAACGAAACCGAAACTACCGCGCCTACGGCCGATCCCATTCCGAGCTTATTGAATTGAAAGAACGCCTGAGCAGAAAAAACCGCGCCGGTAAATCCACCGGTGATAATGACAAGTACCTGGGACAGCAAACCGATCTCGACGATCTGATTGAGGAACAATTTCCACCGGAGCTTGTGAGTGAGAATTGAACGAAATGTTTCGCCGGCAAGCAGCACCAGGTCACCCAAGTATTGCAAAAAAGAGAGCAGCCCTGCACCGAGGACGTTAAAGAAGCGGGTAATCATCGGTTAAGAGTCCATCAAATTCTATGAAAGAAGCGATGCTGTGTGAGGTGAGACGTAGAAACTCGAGCGCCGACACTATTCACGCCTCATTTTTTACTTCTCAGCTTTTAGTTCTCAAGCGGTCAGCGGCTCTGTCTTTGTTCTGGGTCGAAGCTCCGGCGGAATGGCACCGATAAACAGAGGTTCAAGTCCAAGCTTGAGAAAAATTGCCCGAATCTCGCGCAAGCTCAGTATCGGCCTGTCGAGCTCGAGATATACAAGATCGTGGTTTGTATCTACTTTGTAGTGAAGGCCTGCAATTGGCTCGAGTTGGAGATCCAGCTCCAGGATTTTGTTCAAGTCACGCAAACCGCGCGCATACACTTCCAGTTCGATCATAATAGCCGGCAAGGTAGCGGGCCGGTGGTATCGGCGCAATTCTTTGGCGACTTGTTTGCGCCATGTGCGAACCTGCGATAAAAGATGTGCACCTGAAGGAATGAGACGCGCCACTCGCTTTTTGCTCGCAGGCAATCTCTTGCTTTGGGTGGCGTTTTTCTGGGGCTGCGAAACTGTTCCCCAGGGGATACAACAAGCCAGGCTCGAGATGGCGCAGAACATCGCGGCCGAACCCCCCGGGGACTATTTTATCGGACGGCGCTATTACAAGCCGGATTACAAGTTCTGGGGTTACATCCGCCGCCCGGGTCAACCCTGGAGCACCGCAGAACTGGTGATGTTGAATGAAAAGCAAAAGCTTGCCCCGGACCGCGAGCGTCTCGATTTCGGCAGCGATAACAACTATGAATACAAACTGTATGGTTACTTTAGCGGTGACAAGGTTTATGAACCTGCGAGCAATAGTATTTATCCTGAGTTCGTTTTGAAGGGCTACCAACTAATATCCATAAACCCGCCGCCAATTTTCAAAAGCCAATTTCGTGGCCACGCAACTGCGGAAGATCTCCGTTACGTGGTAGAGAAACCAGAATGACTTCCTTGCTTTTGGCCGGTAGGGCGTGTCACTGCGTGCGCGCCGGCCCATCGGCTCGTTGCATCCCGCGGCGTGCAGGGGACTGCCCGCCCTACCGCTGCTCGACATGACAGAAGCCGCGAGCATTTCAAAAAAAGGGGATCCCCTTACCGAAGAATTCCTGCGCTATCTCACGAACGAGCGAAATGCTTCGCCACGCACGTTAAAGGCATATCGCCAGGCGTTGACTGCTTTTCGCGTTGAAAAACAAACGCCGTGGAAAAAATGCACAGGGCGCGATTTCCGCGACTATCTATTTGCAATTGCAAAACGAGGACAGGCGCGTTCCTACGTGCGATTGCAATTCTCAGCGTTACGCACGTTTTATCAGTTTCTGGCAGCTCGAAAAGGGTTGCGTGGTAATCCTGTGCGCGAAGTGCAATTGCCAAAAATCGAGAGGAAACTGCCGCTCGTCCTCACGCGCCAACAGGTTGAAGAACTTCTTGCCGCCCCGACGCGGGAGACGAAAAGCAGGTCAGCGCCGACTTGGATGCCTCTGCGCGACGTGGCCATCATGGAATTGTTCTACAGCAGCGGGTTGCGGCTAAGCGAACTCGCCTCGCTCGACGTGGCCAAGGTCGATCCTTACACAGAGTCAGTCCGCGTATTTGGCAAGGGTCGCAGGGAGCGGGTATGCCCCGTAGGCTTGCCTGCGCTGGAGGCGATCTTGCGTTATCGCGTGGCGGCAAACGTGCATTCGGGACCATTGTTCATTAACAAGGCGCGAAAGCGAATTTCGCCTCGTTCGATCTGGCTTGTTTTAAAACGATACGTTCGTTACACATCCATCCCAATTTCGATCAGCCCACACAAGCTGCGGCACAGTTTCGCAACGCACATGCTCGATCGGGGCGCAGACTTACGCAGCGTCCAGGCGTTGCTCGGACACGCCAGTCTTTCGACAACGCAAATTTACACGCACGTGACAACCGAGCGGTTAAAGAAAGCCTATGCAGATGCTCATCCGCGCGCGTGAGTGTCGTGGCGCTTGTGTCAAATGCCGAGCGCTCGGTCCCAATCTGCCCCTAACTCGTTAACTTGCAGTGGGCGCGGCGGCGCTGTTCTGCGCCTGCGGCTCGGCGACGTGAAAGCTAAGCTTCCCGTCAGTGGCAATCACTTCGACGTGGTCGCGGGCCTTGACGTTGCCGCGGAGCAATTCTTCCGCCAAGGGGTCTTCCAGATAACGCTCCACCGCACGACGCATCGGCCGCGCACCATACTGAGGATCATATCCTTTCTCAATCAGGAATTCTTTCGCGCTTTCTTGCAATTCAATATGGACGTCCTTCGCTTTGATGCGTGTCAGCACCTTGTCCACTTCCAGCTCGACGATGCGCAACAGCTCCGGTTTGCCAAGTGAATGGAACACGATGATTTCGTCGAGGCGGTTAAGGAACTCGGGCTTAAAGACGCGTTTGCTTTCTTCGAGTATCTTGTCGCGCATCGAATCGTAATCATGCCCTTCGAGCGGGGCACCGAAGCCCATCACAGTCTGTTTCTTGAGCAAGTCGGCTCCGACATTGGAAGTCATGATGATAATCGTGTTTCGAAAATCGATCTTGCGCCCCAACGAGTCTGTGATCTTGCCGTCTTCGAGAATCTGTAACAGCAAATGCATCACGTCGGGGTGCGCTTTTTCGATCTCGTCAAAGAGGACGACCGAATACGGTCGACGACGCACAGCTTCCGAAAGTTGACCGCCCTCCTCGTAACCGACATATCCCGGCGGCGAACCAATCAAACGAGAAGCGGTAAATTTTTCCATGTACTCCGACATGTCGATCTGAATCAACGCGTCGGGGTCGCCGAACATAAACTCGGCAAGCGTGCGGGCGAGGTATGTCTTGCCAACGCCAGTGGGACCGAGAAATACAAATGATCCGATCGGCCGCTTTGGATCTTTCAAATCCGCGCGTGAGCGACGCAACGCCTTGCTGATCGCTGTAACCGCTTCGTCCTGGCCGATGACGCGCTGCTTCATTTCCGACTCCATCATAAGGAGCTTTTGTGTTTCCTCCTGTTCCATACGTTGGAGAGGAACACCGGTGACCTTCGAGATGATATGCATCATATCGTCTCCCGTCACCACGACCTCTTTCTCTTCTCGCTCCTCGCGCCATTTATTTAGAATGGCATCGAGCTTTTCTTTGGTTTGCTTCTCCTTGTCACGGAGCGCGGCAGCTTTCTCAAAATCCTGCGCTTTGATCGACCCTTCCTTTTCCACCCGGATCTCTTCGATTTCCTTCTCGATGTCCTTCACATCGGGCGGCCGTGTCATGGCATTGATGCGGGCACGCGCGCCTGCTTCATCCATGACATCGATCGCCTTGTCCGGGAGAAATCGTCCCGTGATATAGCGATCGGAAAACCGGACAGCCGTCTCAAGCGCTTCGTCGGTAAGTTTCGCCTTATGGTGCGCTTCGTATTTCGGACGCAAACCTTTCAGAATTTGAATGGCTTCATCGACGGTCGGCGCATCGACTTTTATCGTCTGGAAACGGCGCTCCAGCGCCGCGTCCTTCTCGATATATTTACGGTACTCATTCATTGTCGTGGCGCCAACGCATTGCAATTCGCCGCGGCTCAACGCGGGCTTGATGATGTTCGATGCGTCCATCGCGCCTTCGGCGGAACCTGCTCCGACGATCGTGTGCAGCTCGTCGATGAAAAGAATCACGTTCTTTGAGCGGCGGATCTCGTCCATCACCGCCTTGATGCGTTCCTCGAACTGGCCACGATATTTTGTGCCAGCGACCATTAATGCGAGGTCCAGCGTGATGACGCGTCTGTCTCGCAGCAACTCTGGCACATTGCCGCTTGCAATCTCCTGGGCCAACCCTTCCGCAATTGCTGTCTTGCCGACACCGGCTTCGCCGATCAACACTGGGTTGTTCTTGGTTCGCCGGCAAAGCACTTGAATGACGCGCTCGATTTCATTGCGCCGGCCAATTACCGGATCGAGTTCGCCCTTCTTTGCCAAATCGGTCAGATCACGACCAAACGCGCGGAGCGCGGGTGTCTTGACGTCTTTCTTTGTCGGCTCGCCGCCTTCCTGTTCCGATTCTGAAGGCGTGAAATTTGGGTCGAGTTCTTTGAGGATCTCGTTGCGTGTGCGTTCGATGTCGAGCTCCAGGCTCTTAAGCACTCTGGCAGCGACTCCCTCGCCTTCGCGTAAAAGTCCTAGCAAAATGTGTTCGGTGCCGACGTAAGAATGATTGAGCGCCTTGGCCTCTTTACCCGCCAGTGCCAGCACTTTTTTGACGCGAGGAGTGTAGGGAACGTTCCCGACCATCTTGGTTTCCGGTCCTGAGCCGACCTGTTTCTCCACCTCCATGCGCACAGTCTCAAGATCGAGACCCATTTTCTGCAGGACATTGACCGCTACTCCCTGTCCTAGCTTGATCAGACCCAAGAGCAGATGCTCGGTGCCGACGTAGTTGTGGTTAAACCGGTCGGCTTCCTTGCGAGCAAGCGCCAGAACCTGTTGAGCCCGAGGTGTGAAATTATTCATCGTTCGATGGCACAACAATCGAGTCACCGTCCGACTGTTTCGCCATCTTACTAATATCAGGTTTGGGAAAAAGTTTCAAACGGTCGCGAATAATTTGGGCGCGTAAGTGGTCGCGTTCTTCGGCGTTTAGCTTTTGTTGAGAGCTTTTTTGCAAATGCGCGGGCTGAGTCTCTATGAACAATTCATCGATTTGCAGGCGTCGATCTTCCGGAAACGCGCCCAAATCCATCCCGAGTTTGATGATCGAGAGCAGGTTGAGAGCTTCCTTCGACGCCATCGCGTGGGCGTAAGTCAAAACGCCGTACGCACGACCAATCTGATCCAAAAGCGTGTTTGGCTTTTTCTGGAGCAACATCTGTCGGGCGTTGTGCTCCTTTTCGATGATCGTTTCGATCACTTTGCTGAGGCGATTGATGATCTCTTCTTCCTTCTCGCCGAGCGTTGTCTGATTCGAGATTTGGAAAAGATTGCCCATTGCCTCCGTTCCTTCGCCATAAAGACCACGGACCGCGAGACCGATTTTGCTCACGGCTTGAATGACTTGATTAATCAGCTCGCTCAGAACAAGTCCGGGCAGGTGCAACATCGCTGATGCGCGCATTCCAGTACCGACGTTCGTCGGGCATGCAGTCAGGTACCCAAGTCTTGGATCGAAGGCGAAGTCCAGCTTGCTTTCGAGCGCGGTATCGATCTTATCGACAAGCTTAAACGCTTGTTTCAACTGCAGACCGGAACGAATCGATTGCATCCGCAAATGATCTTCTTCGTTGATCATGATACTAAGGGTCTGACGCCGATTCACGACGACGGCGCTGCCGGACCCCTTGGCCGCGTGCTCGCGACTGATCAAATGGCGTTCCACCAGAACCTGCCTGTCTAGCGCCGACAGGTCCTGCAAGCTTTCCGCAAACGCCTCCTGCATTTCCGGAAGCGCTTCAACCCGGGACCTGATCAGCTCCAAAATCGAACTGCGTTCCGCCTTTTTCGCCCAACCGGGAAAAGGGCGGTTGCGCAGATTGCGCGCGAGCCGCACACGGCTGCTGATTACGATCTGGTGATGGGGCCCTTCGCCGCGAAGCCATTCTCCTGCAGTCGTCAGGACGTTGGAAATTTTCATGACGATTTCGAGAGCTCGTTTTCAAGTTGTTTGATTTGATCGCGCAACGAAGCAGCCGTCTCGTAGTTCTCGTCAGCCACGGCCTTCTGCAGGTGCTCAGCCAGGGACCGCATTCGATGGTTAAGCGCAACCGTCCGCTGCGCCCGCTCCGGAAATTTTCCAACGTGTTCGGTGCCTTTGTGCATCGCTTTCAACAGCGAACCCAGCCCGTCTGCGAATGTGATATAGCACTCGCTGCAACCGAGGCGGCCGGTTTTTTTGAAATCGGCCTGACTAAAGCCGCACACCGGGCATTTTTGACTTGATGCGCCTTTTTCAATCTCTTCCGCTGCTCCGATGCCAAGCAGCAGATCCGCGAGCGCGAAGCCGGTCGGATCCTGGACTCCCTTCTCTTTCGAACAAGCGTCGCAGAGATTCACCTTTTGCATCTTGCCTTCCAGAATTTGTGTCAGGAAGACCGTCGCATCATTGCATTTGCAAACGTCGCACAACATCTCGCTTAATTAGACCTGGCTATTTGGGAAAAATTCAATCCCTAAATTTCTGCGACGTTTCTGCGTCCGAACCGGCTTTGCGCAACTTTCAAGCGAAAATTGGTGTGCCGGTTTCACGGGTCACCTCACGGAATCGCGCGATAATGCGCGCAGTGATGGGCCCTGGCTTCCCGTTGCCTATCGAGCGTCCGTCGGCCTTCACGACCGGGACAATCTCTGCAGCAGTGCCCGTAAGAAAGCATTCGTCGGCCACGAAAACGTCATGGCGCGTGATGTCGGCTTCCATGACCTTGATCCCGAGTTCGGCCGCGAGTTCAAAGACCAACGAACGCGTAATGCCTCGCAGAGCTCCCGCTGTAACCGGAGGGGTACTGATTTGACCGTGTTTTACGATGAACACGTTGTCTGCTGTACATTCAGCGACATTCCCCGCGTCATTCAACATGAGTGCTTCATCGGCCCCCGCCAAATTTGCCTCAATCCGCGCCATCACGTTGTTCAAGTAATTCAACGATTTGACCGCCGGATTAAGCGCGGCCGGGTTACTACGCCGCGTAGCGCAGGTCACGATCGTTAATCCTTTCCTATAAAAGTCTTCGTGATAAAGGGCAATCGTCGCGGCAATGATAATCACACTCGGGGACTTACATTGCGTTGGATTCAAACCTAAATTCCCAATCCCGCGGGTGACCAGCAAGCGAATGTACCCGTCGCGCAAATGATTTTGCCGAATTGTCTCGAGCACGGCCTCGGTCATGTCTCGCTTCGTCATCGGAACTTCCAGACAGATCGAACGCGCCGAATCCCACAGCCTTTGAAGATGTTCTTCGAGCCGGAAGACGCGGCCATTGTAAAACCGAATTCCTTCGAAAACTCCGTCGCCATAAAGCAGGCCGTGGTCGAACACGGAAATTTTTGCATCGGCTTCCGAGTAGAATTTTCCGTCAACGTAAATCTTCGCGTCCTTGACGCCTGTTGTCCTACGCGGTCGACTTTCGACTGCGGGTTCGATTACCGCCTCGGAACGAGGCTTGTGAACTTTAGGTTCGTCTAACACCGGCGCATCAGTGATTTTCATAATCGCAAGAAAATCTCCAACGCTTAAGCGGGCAATTCAAGTTGCAAAAT
>JBEDUS010000286.1:0-15408 GCA_040414975.1 Candidatus Udaeobacter sp. | reverse complement strand
CCTTCCGCCACCAGGCGTTCGCATATCTATATGCCTGGTTAACAGCAAGCGCGCCTTTGTCGCCACCGCCTTGTAGCGTTACAGCTCCGGAAACATCCTTCATCCACGCCGTCTCACCGTCCCATCCATTTGCGCCCTTTGTTGGACCGATCTCGTAGCTTTCGACAAATGCGCCGCTCTTCAGGTCGATGACCGATGTGGTCGTTCCCGTCAAACCCTGGCCTGCACAATCGAATACGGTTTCGAGTGTCGATTTTCCTTTCCACGCATCACCACCTGAGGCAATTCGATTCGCGTCCAGAATTGTAGCGATGTCATTGTCGCTGGTCACAACGTCGGACGCGCCTGGCGTCAGTCCCAGCGCGATCACGCCCAAAACAGCGATTAACTTCCTTGCACAACGGTCTAACAAAAACCAGAGCCAAAACCAGACAGCCTCGTGGCCCACCGAGTTCTTCAGATGCATGTCCGCATTCTAAGCCGCGTCGACCTGAGCTGTCTAAAATCACCCTGGGGATTCGATGTCGAATTCCTGATGTGCATTCAGCTTTTCGCGTCAGGACGCGGTTGCACGGACGAGGTTATCCCACCTGCGTTTGACACAAACGCCTCTACAACGATGAGTGTTTGATGGACGGGGAAGTAAAATTTTCGACGCGACACGCATTGCGTGTTTTACGCGCTGGTCCATTTCGCCGTTACATCATCGGCAGTTCGATCTCCGATACAGGAACCTGGATGCAGGTAATGGCCCAAGGGTACGTGATGAGCACGCTTACAAACAAAGCGCTGCTGCTTGGAATGGCCAATCTCGCTGCCGGTCTGCCGATGCTCCTTCTAACGATGGCCGGCGGTTCGGCGGCTGATCGCTTCGACAAGCGAAAAATTCTTCTCGCGACACAATTTGTTCAGATCGCTCTCGCAATTTCCATAGGACTCCTGATCATGAGCGGGAAAATCCAGATCTGGCATATCCTGGCGTTTGCGGCTGTGCTCGGGATTTCGAACTCATTTGAGATGCCGACGCTCAATGCGTTCGTGCCTGAACTGGTCACGCGCGACGAAATTCAGAGCGCGATTGCCGTCGACCGCGCGGTGTTTCATGGTTCACGAGTGGTTGGTCCGGCACTCGCCGGAATTTTTATCGGCGCTTGGGGCGCGGCTTCGGCTTTTTTTTCCAACGCGGTCTCGTTTGTGGCGTTCATCATTGCCTTGCTAATAATCCCACCCCGGCCTCGGGGCGGCACTGAGGAGGAACAAAAACGTGCCAGTGGAATCAAGGACGGTTTTCGGTACGTCGCCAAGGATAAACCAAGTCTCGCGATGATAGGCCTCATCGCAGCGACGACAGTTTTCATTTTCCCAATTATCACGGTGATGATGCCGTTGTATGTGCGGCTGGTGCTCCATCTTGGGGCGGATCAACTAGGCTTTTTAATGGGGGCGTCGGCAGTCGGTTCCGTGATTGGCGCAATTTTCCTGATCAGCATTCCGCACCGGAAACGTGTGCCGATCATGATGATCAACGTTGGCATTGTCGCCTGCGCCATTTTCACTTTGTCGCGCGCGCCAATTTTTTACATCGCGACCGGGGTCCTCATTCTGAATTCGCTTGGGTTAGCCATGAACTTCGGTTTGGCAAACACGATCGTACAGGAACGGGCCCCCGATTATTTGCGCGGACGCGTTTCGGCGGTGTTCATGCTGAGTTTTGTTGGTCTGATGCCTGTCGCAGGCCTGGGGATCACCGGGCTATCTGATCTAATTGGCATGCGCACGGCGCTGGCCATAGGAGCAGTGTTCTACGCCGTGATTGCGCTGATGGTGCTTGGTCGCGTGCGGCGGGAATGCTCGCGACCTCCGCCGCCGGCAAAGCCAGCTGCCGAACCGGCTCCGCCGATAGCTGCTGCTGTTTAGCGTGATCGCGTTTTCCACGTGCTGGAACTCCGGACGCCATACCGCCGGAGATGCGATGCTGCGAGAAATCAAATCCGAACTTGGATTTGATTTGGTAGAGTTGGACCACGGTATTGATACGTCGCTGATGTCAGGAATTCAAGAAATGTTCAACGCCGGAGAAATCCGCGTGAGCAGTCTGCATGATCTTTGTCCATCATCCGTGCATTCCCCGTCGGCTTCGCCTGGCTGCTACAAATTCTCCGCCGCATCAACGGAGGAATGTGAGCGCGCCGTGACAAAGGCATTTCAGGCGATTGATACCGCCCGGCAATTAAATGCTCCGTTTGTCGTATTGCATTTGGGAAACGTGAACATGTCACCAATTACCGATCGACTGATTGCGATGGCGAAAGCCGGTGAATACCTATCGCGCGAATACGTAAGAATGAAAATCAGTGCAGTCCAAGAACGGGAGAAAATTGCGCCCGAATGCCTGGACCGCGTGAAAAATTGTCTGCGCCGCATCCTTGAGTATGCCGCTTCGAAAAATATTAGGATTGGCTTGGAAGGCCGGCGCGATTACGAACAGATTCCAACCGAGCGCGAAATGGCGGAGTTACTTGCAGAGATCGACTCGCCTCACTTGGGTTACTGGCATGATTTTGGTCACGCTCAGATCAAAGAGAACCTGGGGTTCATCGATCATGTCGAGTGGCTGCAGACGATCGGCCCGCGGGCGTTTGGCTGCCACGTGCAAGACTGCATCTGGCCTGCGCGAGAAGGTCAATTACCATTTACCGGAACAATGGATTTTGAGAAACTTGTTCCGCTCTTTCCCACAAACTGCTTATTTGTTTGGAAGATGAACCCGAATCTGACAGCCGATGCAATTCGCAGATCGGTCCAAATGTGGAAGGAACGCTTCGGCGAATGAAAAGAGGATTCACAAGTCGTCAGTTGGAGCGCTCGGGTTGGTCGAATGTGGTTTTCGCAGATGGGTCGCCTCTCCCTCGACAGGGAGAGGAGGAAGGTGAAGGTTTATCCGAGGCAATTCGCGCGTACAGCGAATCCCCTCACCTTGGTCCTCTCCCCTTTTCCGAGGGGAGAGGCGAAAAGAAGTACGTTGAGCTCCGTGCGAATCTCCGCGGTCAGAACGTGACGGAGAGCGCTCGCCCAGAAGACTCGCAATTTAGAAGCAACAGCAGCGAATGAAGAAAATCCTGGTCACACTTTTCCAGCTTAGTGTCACGATCGCGGTGCTCTATTGGGTCTATCACGATCCCAACAGGCGCGCGCAGATGGTGGAGGCAATCCAAAACGCTCAATATCGCTGGGTGGTACTGGGGATCCTGGCATATCTGATCGTGGAAATTGCAGCCTGCTTTCGTTGGAATGTCTTACTGAAGGTCCAAAAGATTCATCTGAGTTTTCCACGCCTCATCGGTTTGTTCTACATTGGAATGTTTTTTAACCAGTTCCTTCCGGGAGGCACCGGCGGCGATATCATGAAGAGCTATTACCTCCTCAAGGAAACGCCGGACAAAAAAGCGGGCGCATTGCTTGCCGTGGTGTTTGACCGTTTCATTGGTCTTGTTGCCCTGGTCGCCATTACTGTCACGCTCATCGGACTGCGTTACGATTTTCTCGCGCAAAAACCCGAGACCCGAGATTTGCTTTGGCTGTTGCTCTTTCTTCTCGGCACGTCGGTCCTAACGTTGCTGGCCACTTTTGTGATCAGCGGATTTAATTTGTTCCATTCATTGCCGGAGAAGTTCCCCGGCCGCGACAAACTGATCGAGATTTCCGCCGCTTATCACCTTTACGCGCATCACTGGCGCGCGACGCTCGTGGCGTTTGGAGCTTCTCTTGTCGCGCACCTGGCCACGTTCGCCACTTTTCTTTGTGCGGCTTACGCATTGGGAGCGCCGGTGCCAGTGGTCAACTTTTTTGCCGTAATGCCGGTGGAACGCACGATCTCGGCGTTACCCATCAGTTTCGCAGGAATTGGACTTCGTGAAAAAGTCCTGCAAATCATGCTCAGTGGCCTTTGTGGAGTGCCGGAAGCAAAGGCCATACTGATTGGTTCTCTCAGCTTCCTTATCATTCTTGTCTGCTGCCTGCCGGGCGCGATCGTGTATCTGTTTTACAAACCAAGTGGTGCAGTGACGCGCGTGAAACTACGCGAGATGGAACACGAAGTCATCGCGCTGGAGCATGAGATGGGCGAAGCGGAGTAAAAGCGACGCGAGGACGCGCCGCACTCCGAAAGCTAACGCCAATCCAAATCGAGCTGTTGCAGATTTCGCGTGAAGCGCTTTGGGGGTGCGATACGTCTTCGCATCGCTTTGATTACTCAAATCACTCTATTATGCTCCGCGGCAATGAAACAAAAGCAGCAGCGCCCATTCGTCGTCGCTACCTTCGCGATGACGGTCGACGGCAAGGTTACCACGAAAAATTTGGCGCCTGTAGATTTCACGTCACGCGAAGACAAATTGCATTTGTTTCGGCAGCGCGCCTCGGCTGACGCGGTATTACTTGGGCACACCAGTTTGAAACGCGACAACGTCCGTCTCGGGCTGCCGGCCGAAACGCAGGAAGCGAGGGTCAAGCGGGGTCAAAGCCGCGGCCCATTACGGGTGATCGTTTCCAACGAAGGCAAGATCGACCATCGTCTGAACATTTTTCAGTCGACCATTTCGCCAATCATCATTTTTTCCACGAAACGGATGCCGCAAAGATATCAGCGCGCGTTAGAGAAGAAGGCGACACTTCATCTTAGCAATTCAAAGCAGGTCGACCTTGCCGGCATGTTGCAAACATTGCGCAAGAAATACAACGTCCGCACCGTTGCTTGCGAAGGCGGACCAACGCTTTTTCGGTCAATGTTGGAACAGGGACTGATCGATCAGCTCAATCTAACCATTGAGCCTTATATGTTCGGCGGGGCTAAGGCCCCTACACTTACTGGCATAAGCAAAAAATTCCTGCCTGCCAGTGTGCATTGTTCGCTCAGCGATATGCGTGTCGTCGGCGACGAGTGTTTCCTCATTTATCGCATCAAACATCAACGGCGTCGGAAGTAGACGCGGCTTTTCGACGCGGCCGGCGCACAAGCTCGCCTCCACAGTTTGGGCAAACGAAGTTCATTTGTCCTGAACAACTCGCGCAATAAGTACACTCGTAACTGCAGATGTATGCCACCCCGCTTGGCGTGAGTGTGGCTCCGCACTTTTCACATACGCTTTTTAGCTCCAGCCCCATTTCTTCTCTCTATTTTCAAAGCGCGCAGCGAATCGTTCAAGAAAATGTAGCCGAGATCACCCGGTTTTTGGCGTGTGACGACTAGCTAGTTTGTGTAATCTGACAAGCTCTCCCGGAGGAACTATGCCGAAACTAAGATGCTTCAGTGCGATCGCCGTTGTAATCGCATCACAATTAACCAGCTCCTTTGCTGCCGATGGGGAATGGGATCGAACCATGCTGCCCCGTCCGCCCCAGCCATTTCAAGGTGTGACTAAGCGCACATTGCAAGGCTCTGTCGCGGCCTTCACCCCGCCAGTGAGGCCTCCGCCCAATGCGCCGAACATCCTGCTTGTCTTAATCGATGATGCCGGATTCGGTAATCCGTCGACATTCGGCGGCCCTGTTGCGACGCCTACGCTCGACAAACTTGCTGCGGAGGGACTTCGCTACAATCGATTTCACGTCACGGCGCTTTGTTCGCCGACGCGCGCGGCGTTGTTATCGGGGAGGAACCATCATGCCGTCGGATTCGGTTCGATTTCGGAGTTGATTGGCGGTTGGCCCGGCTACAGCACAAACTGGCCTAAAAGCGCGGCATCCATCGCGAAGATTCTCCAGGGCAACGGTTACAACACTGCTGCGTTCGGCAAATGGCATCTCACACCTGATTCGCAGCAGGGGCCGGCGGGTCCGTTTGACCGGTGGCCCAATGCGCTCGGCTTCGATTATTTCTGGGGGTTTCTCGGTGGAGAAAGCGGTCAGTTCGACCCGGTTATTGCAGAAAATAACAGCATCATCGGCGTACCGACGGAGAAGAATTTTTATTTGAATGACGCGTTGGTAAAACACTCCATTGGCTGGATCCGCGATCAAAAAGCGCAGGCTCCGGATAAACCTTTCTTTGTCTATTTCGCAACCGGGGCAAGTCATGCGCCGCATCAAGTACCCAAGGAATGGAGCGACAAATACAAGGGCAAGTTCGATCAAGGCTGGGATAAACTCCGCGAAGAAACGTTCGCTCGACAGAAACAACTGGGCGTGATTCCAGCCAACGCCAAGCTTACTCCTCGTGATCCGGCGTTCCCAGGTTGGGACAGCGTGCCGGCGGAGGTAAAGAAATTGTATGCACATCAGATGGAGGTCTATGCGGGTTACCAGGAAAACACCGACCACGCCGCCGGAGAGGTCATTAAGGCCATAGAGGACATGGGCCTCGCCGACAACACGCTGATCATTTACATCTTCGGTGATAACGGCGCGAGTATGGAGGGGACGGAGACTGGGACGTTCAATGAAATGACGACGCTTAACGGAGTTCCGCTTACTAGCGACCAGCAATTAAAAGCGATTAAAGCGTACGGCGGTCTGGACAAATGGGGTGGTCCGGATATGGCTCCGCACTACGCGGCCGCGTGGGCGTGGGCTGGTAATACTCCTTTTAAGTGGGGCAAGCAGGTGGCCTCACATCTCGGCGGTATTCGTAATCCAATGGTCATCGCCTGGCCCAAGCGTATCAAAGACAAAGGTGGTTTGCGAAGTCAGTTTACTCATTGCACTGACATCGCGCCGACGCTCCTTGAAGCTGCTGGTCTCCCGCAACCAAAGGAAGTCGACGGCGTCGCTCAAATGCCAATGCACGGCGTAAGTTTTCTATCCACGTTCGACGATGCCAATGCACCCTCGCAACGTACGCAACAGTACTTCGCGATCCTCGGAAACCGCGCGATGTATAAGGACGGCTGGCTTGCATGCTGGCGGCTGGATCGGATTCCGTGGAAAATTGATCCTGAAACCCTCGCGCGATTCGCACCTGGCAAATGGGACCCAGATAAGGACAAATGTGAGTTGTATAATCTCGACGCAGATTTCTCGCAGGCTGACGATGTCGCCGACAAATATCCGGACAAAGTACGCGAACTAACGGCGCTCTTTTGGTCCGAAGCCGAGAAATACGAGGTGCTACCATTACTCGGAGAGATGGCTGCTGTATGGGGATTTCCAAAAGGCTTGCCGGACCAGACGAAGTTCACCTATTACAACGGAACCGAAAACATCTCTTCGGGCATGATTCCTCCTATTTATAACCGTTCCTATACAATCAGTGCAGACTTGTTTAATCCGGGGCGATCAGGCTTGGGGCTGCGGCCTGGAATGGCAGGGGTGATTGTCGCCGAGGGCAGTTTTCTCGGTGGCTTTTCGCTCTATATCGAAAACGGTCACCTCAAGCACACCTATAGCTTGCTCGGTCTGAACCTCGCTACCATCAGTTCACGTGATTCGGTGCCCGACGGTAAAGTGAATGTGCGTTATGAGTTCACCGCCGATAAACCCGGCGAGTTCGGCACCGGCGGCACGAGCCGGCTTTTCATTAATGGCAAACAGCAAGCCGAAGCAAGAATGGAGCATAGTGTGCCGTTCCGCTTCGCTTCCTATGCCGGTATGGATATTGGTACTGACAACGGGCTCCCGGTCGTTCCAAAATTCATGTATACCAAAGTGCTACCAAAGTATTTCAAAGGTACAATTGAAAAGGTCGACTTTGACCTCGGTCCCGCCAAACTCAGTCGCGAGGACCTGGAGCGCACATATCTGGCGCGCTTTGCCAAAGCCGTTAGCAACTGAGTCGCGCGGCATGCTTCATTGATGCAATAGCCAAATCGCCTTGTTTCGGTGTTTCAACTCGCATAAGAGGCATTGTGCGGACTAACATGCCGTCTCCCATGTCTCCCATGTCGTTCCGGCAAACCATTGCGGCAAAGATTTTCGGGCTCGCCGTCTTCCTGTTGCTGCTAACGATCGGGCTTGCCTGCTTTCTGCTTCGTGAGGTAACCCGCACAAAGCAAGCTCTGGAGGTAGTTGCGCAATTCGATGTTCCACTAACCTTGTCGGTAGCGCGTTTGGATGAGTTCGGCCTTCGACGGCGTCTGGCATTTGAGCGCTGGTTCGGAGCCCTAAACGCGGATGAGCCGAATCAGCAGATCATCGCTGAAGCGAGCGCGAATTATGCGCTTTTTACACGCAAGCTCGCGGATGAGTTTGCCGCCGCCCGGCGCATTATCGACGCGTACGCAGGAACCGGAGCGGGCCGCGAAACCCTTGCTGCGGTAAAGACTCTACTGGATCAAATTGAACCCGCCTACGAGGTCATCAGTACTCGCCAACGCGAAGTGCTCGACGTGCAACGAGCTGGCGAACATGAGAAGGCCAATCAGCAAATAGATCTCCTTAACGACCTTCAGCGCACCGTGCAAAATCAGCGCGAGTCGGTGTATTCAAAAATGGCTAGCTGGAGCAGCACTGCCGCTCACGACACCGAACGACGCGAACGGCGCGTATTCTGGTTAACTATTGCCGCAACAATATCCACTGTATTACTGGGTCTGGCGGTAGCCGCGCTTATTACAGACCGGGTAACGCGCCCCGTACGGTCACTGGCGAACGCCATGCGCGACGTTCAGCGGGGCAACCTCAATATTCAGTTGCCTGTAACTTCCGGCGACGAGGTTGGCAGGCTAACCAAGTCTTTCAATTTCTTTGTAGAACAATTGCGGGCTAAAGAGAAGATGAAACAGACCTTCGGCAAGTACATTGACCCGCGAATTTTGGAGCGTGTGCTTGCGCAACCGGGCGCAGAGACTGTGGGGGGCGGACGACGCGAGATGACTGTGCTGTTCGCGGACCTGGTTGGTTTCACAAGCCTGTCGGAACGACTGACTCCGTCGCTCATGGTCACGCTGCTTAACCGTCATTTCGGTCTCCAAGCCGCCGCAGTGCAGGAACATCACGGCGTAGTTGATAAATTTGTAGGCGACTCCATCATGGCATTTTGGGGGGCACCCTTTGTGAAGCCGGAAGAACATGCTGTGCTGGCATGTCGCGCCGCACAGGCACAGTTAGCGGCTCTGGATACTCTGCGTCGCGAACTACCCGAGATCACCGGACTACGTCGGGATGTGCCTATCATCGAATTGCGGATTGGTATTTGCACAGGCGAAGTCGTGGTGGGCAACATTGGTTCCGAGAACACACGCAGTTACACGGTTATTGGTGATACGGTAAACCTTACTTCCCGACTCGAACGCGCTAACCGTGTTTACAACACGCAAATTCTAATCAGCGAAACAACCGCGCAAGCGATTAGTCACGAGTTCGAGACGCGCGAGATCGACATTATTTCCGTAAAAGGCAAAACAGAAACCACGCGGATACTTGAGTTACTCGCTAAAAAGGGGCAGCTACCTGGCGAATTGGAGCGCTTGCGGGAACGTTATGGGGAAGGTCGCCGAGCCTTTCTCGCGCAGGAATGGGATCTTGCGGAGGCGAGCTTCCGCGAATGTCTTCAACTTCGACCGAATGACGGCCCGTCAAAGGTTTTGATTCAGCACATCGAAACATTGCGCCGAAATCCTCCCGGCAAAGACTGGAATGGCGCATGGCAATTCGTGGAAAAATAACAATCCTGAATCCAGTACGTGTTCGAACCTGCCAACACGAAAGCAGGATCCCGATGCACCCGTATTTAACACAGCTCACTTCGGCAGCTGACTCAGCACTTTTGTCAATGGCTCGCTCGGAATATGTATAAGTCCGCCAAAAGGATGGTCCAGTTCGAGAATCAGGAAAATGGCGCAGGCAACTGAGAAGGCGGAGGCGACCAGGGCAAGCGTGGTGGTGGCATTAGGCGGCGCGACCAGGCTGAATCCAAAGAAAATAACCAGCAGCCACGCCACAAGGATGATCAACATTGGCATCGAAATTGACGCTATCGACTGAGCCACCAGCAGGGACCGAAGCTGAGCAAGGTCCACCATGAGGCTTGCCACTTGCGTCTTGAGTGTGCGTTGTGTTTCATCACGCGGCGAGAGTCGTTGCACATTGACGTAAAGCGCGTCACCCATTTGTTGGTTTGGAGCCAACGGAGCGGCGCCCTTTTGATCTCCCGACCAAATCCGCCGGACTGCATCGACGACGTTCTCTCGAAGCTGAGCGCGGGCCGCCGCAGCTTCGGGTCCGTAAAGTGCCAATACGCGGTCAAGGAACGCGACCTTTGCAGCCATCTGGATTACTTCGCTTCGTTTTGTGTCGTATGACTCCTTTGCTGAGCTTACCAGCAACCCCAAGACCAGGGCAGTCATGGTAGCAACAAGGCCCATGGCAAGTTTTACAGAGTCCCTCGAATCAGCGCTTAGATGATCTTGAGGAAGATAACGATGCACATGTCTTCCAAGTAAGGCGGCGCCAACTAACAACGCAAACAAAACGACGGCAATTAGAATGATATTCATCGAAATCCGTACTATTAGCGCCGCTGCCCGCTCACGGCGTCTCCTCCTCGAAATACGCGTCTTCATTCGGGAGGGCTGGCTCGCCTTTTAACCCTTTTTGCATGGCCTTGAATTGCTCTACCAAAAACAACGGCTTGGCACTCCCTTTGGCCAGCTCCTCAACGCGCTTTTGTAACTCGGCCACCTTGTCCGGGTATTTCGCGGCAATGTTGTTTTTCTCGGACGGGTCCTGCACGATGTTATATAACTCTACCGAAGAAGGCAAAAGCGTGCGCCAAATGAGCTTCCAGTCGCCTTCGCGAATGGCAACTCGGAATGGTTCCACGTTATAAACGATCTCAGTGCGGGGCGATGGTTTAGCTTCGCTGATGGCACCCCAAACATCGAGTCCGTCGAGAGGTTTGCACTTTGTCGTGGATGCGCCCGCTAGCCTGGCCAGAGTGGGGTACAAATCAACAACGTGAATCATCTCGTTCACAGTAACGCCAACGGGGACGTGACCCGGCCAGTTCGCCAGCGCACACACGCGAGTTCCGCCTTCATACAGTGTGCCTTTGCCTTCGCGATATGGTCCGTTATCGCAAGGAATTTTGATTTTGGACATGTCGGCCATAACCCCGGAGAACATAGCGTTGCGAGTTCCCCCATTGTCGCTTTGGAAGATGATAAGCGTGTTGTCGCGCAATTTCTTCTTGTCGAGCGCAGCGACTACGCGGCCAATCTGGTCATCGAGGCATGTCAACATGCCGGCGTAGATGCGGCGCGTTGGGTCATCAATGTTTTTGTAACGGTCAATATACTCTTTCGGCGCCTGATAAGGCGTGTGGGGCGCGTTGAAGGCCAGGTAGAGAAAGAACGGCGTTGTGGCATTGCGCGCGTTGATATATTTCACGGCGTCGTTGCCAAGCAAGGTCGTCGTGTAACCATTCTCTTTGACCGGGTTATTGTCACGATACCAATCCAGCACGCCATGTTCTTCGTGTGTAAAGTAGTCTAGTTCGCCAATCAGGGGGCCGTACTGGTAATCGAACCCTCGCTGTTTAGGCCAGTACTTACGGTCGCCGTGGCCCAGGTGCCACTTGCCGATGATCGCGGTCTGGTAACCTGCTTCCTTGAGTGCCTGAGGCAGTAACCATTCGTCCGTCGCCAACCCATAAGTCGAGACCGAAGGGATGACAATGGTCTGAAGCCCGTATCGATTCGGATAACGTCCGGTCAACAACGCCGCACGCGTGGGTGTGCACATTGGTTGCGCGTAGAATTGCTCGAGGCGCGCACCGGTCGCGGCCAGCTTGTCGAGGTTTGGGGTTTTGATGTCGGTGGCACCATTGAAGCCGATGTCTTTCCAGCCAAGGTCATCTGCTAAAATGTAAACGATGTTTGGCTTCCTCTCCGATGCGCGGAGTGGATTGGCGGCGGCTAGCGCCACTGCTGCATTGAGTAGAAGCAAAAGCGTGTTTTTAGCTTTCACATGGTTAACTTTAATCGCCAAAGTTGACGCGACCAGCTTATACATCCTCGGGCCGAACGGGAAAAGGCCTTATATTTCTATACGGAAATCCTTTCAAAAAGTTCCTGACAATTAGCGAGGATCAATGTGAACGATGGCACTCGGCCGCTGAGAACGAGGAAGCCGAAATGTGGGAGACAATCCGACAAGTCGTTCAGCGAGCATGCAAGGACGCTTTCACCAAAGACCAGGGAGAAGGCGGTAACGCACCGAGACGACATAGCCTGGCCATTCGTCATGTTGAGAGAGTACCCGCTCCTCAGCATGGATGCGGTAGACCAGAGAAGCCCATCCAACCAACACGAGAAGTAGCGTGCCGGAATTCCATTCCTGCAGGTTGTAACCAATGTCCGCAAGTATGTACGATAGATACATCGGGTGACGGACGAACCCGTAAGGTCCCTTTGTCACCAACCCTCTCAAAGCCGGACGGATCCCAAAGAACCTTCCCATGGTGAGAAGGCTAATAAGGCTAAGACCAGCCGCGACCGTTACCAGGACTAGCCCAGCTGCGGGCCACGCGACCTGCCCAGGCGACCACCGCAGATAGATAACCTGGGCATACGGATAAAGGTATGCGACTCCGACTGCCAGGCTGGACGCCATGGAGTAATCCCGCACCTTGGCGTGGGGCCGTGTGAGCGCGATTCCAAGAACGATGAAATGTTGCAGGACATAGATCCAGTCTGTGATCGTGAACGTCGGTGTCAGCAAAAAGAGGATGACCAATTCCGTTAAGGTGACACAAAACAGGAGGAGGTCGGCAAACCGTCGCCCAAACATTTTCAGATACCTGCAGGACCGTTGATCAACCAATCGCTAGTTTCCATTGGGCAGATCTTGGCGAATCAAATGGGAGAAATCTGGATTCTGGTCCGCAGCATGGGCGCGTTTGTTAATCAGGCTGCGCCACTTGAGTTCAGCGAAAGGCAGGCCACCGGTGACGATGGCGTGACGCTCATAAAGCAATTCATCCGCTTTGCCATTGAGAAGCATTCGCCAGTCCCATGACGCGCGCTCGTTGATGGAACGCTGAGTGCGAATGTTTGTCGTGCAGTTGCCGGTAACCGCGTTGTACCAGCGTGGATGGTTCCGTAGGCTGTTAATGGTGTTCAGGTATTCCAAGAATCGCTCGCGCGCCTGGGCTGGCGAAGCCAACGTGTGATAAAGATAAACGTCTTCGCGCTGGCGGTAGTTGGTGCGCACACGGATGGAGTCACGCTCATCTGCGACGATGTAGATTAGAGTGTACTGCCGATAAAGACCTCGCAGCGCGGAGTATGTTTGCCCGACTGTCTTGCGCGTTTCGATCGAAAAACAGACCGGGAGCACATCCGCAAATTGAAAGCTCACGATGGGGTGAGAGATCCACGGTGAACCCCAGTAATCAATAGCGACGTCCATGCCTGTGGTCTGAGAAAGCCTGACTGCCCGCGTTTCCCAGTGTGGCGTGAAATCGGCTTCGGTGCGGTAATCGCAATTTCGCACGTTGTGAACTGTGACCTCGTCTCCATTGATCTGTGCCCAAGCTGTCTGTGCAACATCCGTTTGCCACACACGATTGTTACTCGGCTTTAACGTCAGCCACCAGAAAGCAACAAGCACGAATGCGCCAAAGACGATCGCGAGTTTTAGCAGTTTTCCCCGAACAAATAGGATCGTGGCGAGCAGAAAAAGGACGAACAGAATCGCAGCGAGCCTGCCCGCTATTGGAAAATCAAAGTAGATTGCGCCAAACGCCCATGTCACACAAACGACTGTAGCCACCCAGGCGAGTGCCCAGGTGAACAATCGCAACAGTGTCATAGCCGGCGAAGCTCAATGTAAGCAGCGCAAGCTTAATGATCTACCCGGCCAGTTACTGGCCAACGACAACAATGAAGCGTTAGGGTCTATTGTCCTTGCGATCCAGGGCCCTGATCTTGTGCGTCGTCTTCGACGTCATCCTCAGTTACTTTCCAAGATTTATCAGGGTTGTACTTGTCCATGCTTTGAAAAGCCTTCAGCGTATCAGGGCCGAGATCCTTTTCGTAGACGACTCCGTCGGGGCCAACGATAAACGTCTTGACTCCAGTAACGCGGTATTCAGCCGGGGCAGCCGCCAACGCGAAACCGCCGATCATGGCGCCTTCAACCATGAAGTCCATCTCGCCCATAGGAGCCGCAGGTCCCTGCCCAGTTAGAACCTTGAAGTAGTAACCGTGATAAGGTGTACCGCGTTCCGCCTTGTAGCCTTCCTGCAAAGCTTTGGCTACTTCATCTCCGACTGGGCCGCCCCAAGTCCCGTCAGGGTTCTGCCACGCGAGCCCGTCATGTTTTCCCGGCGTGCTGAGGACACGCTGTGCGTACTGGTTTACCTTTGAATCGTCGTGCTTCTCCATGGCATACTCGTGTTGTGCCTCGACGAAGCCACGACAAATTTCAATCGCGTTGAGTTCGTTGGCGCCGATACGCCGATTCAATATTTCCTCGCGGCCTACTTTCGTATCGAAGGACCACTTCCCGTTCCGCTTCACAAGAGGAATGGGAAGCGGGTAATTATCATTGCCCACCAAAATGATGGCACGATTCGAATTTTTCTTGTCTACGTCGATCATGGTCTTTTCCTTTGCCAATGCTGCAAATGCCGCCGCTCGATTCTTGTCCTGCACCGGATCTTCGGAAGCGATAATATCCTCACTATTGGGTCCGAGAACTTCCTTTGCCGCCGCGATATCGAAATTCGCCGCTACCTGAACAAGAGCGTCCGCCGCCTGGTTCGGTGTGTCGAATTGCTTCTGTTGTGGCTGCGACACCGACGCACTTGACTCATGCTTGGTCTCTGGTGCTCCTTCGGAGGCTAGAACCAGAAAGACACAGTTAACGATCGCGCACGCAATCACGAAGAGTTTAGATGAAGTCATAATATTTACTTTCGATTTCATTTGTTTTTCCTCATCCAGATTTGTTTATCTTCGTCCTCCGCCGCGCCCGCCGCCGCCGCCACGGCCACCACCGCCGCCACGACCACCGCCGCCTCGGCTCATTCCGCCGCCGCCGCGTCCGCCGCCGCCACTGAATCCGCCACCTCCCATGCTCCGGCCGCCTCTGTTGCTGCTGGCTCGAGCGAAGTTTGCGCTGCCACCGCTACCAAATCCTCCGCCGCCGCGAGAAGCTGACGGCCGAGACGATGCAGAGCGGTTACCAACTTGATTCCTACCAGTACTGCCACTTGGACGAGCTCCTGCGCCGCCTCCACCGGGTCGTGCGCCCGCTCCCCCACCGCCTGGCCGATTTCCAGCGCTGGCGCCAGAGCGGTTCCCAGCTCCGCCGGCGCCACCCGCACGACCAGCTCCGCCAGCTCCACCCGGACGACCAGCTCCGCCAGCGCCTCCTGGGCCACCTGGACGACCAGCTCCGCCAGCGCCACCCGGACGACCAGCTCCGCCAGCGCCTCCTGGGCCACCTGGACGGCCAGCTCCGCCAATG
>JBEDUS010000285.1:0-12600 GCA_040414975.1 Candidatus Udaeobacter sp. | reverse complement strand
CGGCTGGAGGGGCGAGCTCCTGCGAGCCCGGCGTCGCAGGAGCTCCGTCCTCCATGTCGGGCTCGATGTCAATTACGAGATGGTTCGGAGCGACGTAGTCGCGTACGTGACCGCTCCGATCGTCGATCAATGAAAGGCGATCCGGCCCCACTGCTGCGCCGAGCAGGATATCAACCGCACCCAAATCGCGCACCGAAGTCTGGGTATCGATGTCGAATTCTCGCAGAGATTCGATCTGGTCGCCGAAAAACTCGAGCCGGAAAGGTAATGCTGACTGCCACGAATACAGATCGACAATACCACCGCGGACAGCAAATTGACCTCGAGTTGTGACCTGGGCGACGCGCTCGTACCCGCCAGCTGTCAGTTGCTCGAGAAAGCGTTCCATTTGCGCGATTGTTCCGCGCCGAAGCTGAACGAGTGCGGATTTCAAAACACCGCGTCCGGGCGCAGCTTGATTGAGACTGGCGCGCGTTGCGACGACGACATGCGGACCAGTTCCGCTCCCGATTTGCATAAGAACTGCCAGCCGTTCGGCTGCAATTTCGGGGTCAGGCAAAACATTCTCCGCTGCTGCGAACTCGGCTTCTGGAAGGAACAGCGCATCTGACTGCCAGTTGAGCAAGCTTTCGTAGAACAACTCTTGGAAGTGAACACTGTGGCAAAGGATCCAAATTGTGGAACCAGCATCCTGACGATCGTCAGACGATAGCCGATGCCAGGCGTGCCCGATTATCGCCGCCAGAAATGGCTGGGCCGGTTGGATGACATTTGAAAATCGTACCGGCCACTGAGAATCTTGTATCGCGCGAAGCTTGCCCGCGATGGGTTCGCTCGCAGCGACACGTTCCAGAAGGCCGATGCCGATCGGTTTTTCCACTGCGGAGTTTACGCCAAATTCTCGCAGAGTTGTAGCTCGGTCCGAATTCCAGCACCTCGCTGATTATTCTCCCATCGTCTTCAGGAGAAGCCGATCCGCCAAGGTAGAACGGTCGCCGCGGCGACTCCTCAACGCGTTGGAAGGCCGAATTTTTACAACGTGCGGCCGATAGCTGCAGCAACGGCGCGGAGCCGGGGAATGAGCTCGGCAAAAATCTCCGGCGTGAGCGCCTGGTTTCCATCGCTCTTGGCCATCTCAGGAGAATCGTGCACTTCAATCAGGAGCGCGTCTGCGCCCGCTGCGACTGCAGCCAAACACATTTGCGGAACGAATTCGCGCAGACCGAGCGCGTGTGTTGGATCGACAATGACGGGCAGATGCGTTTTAGACTTCAAGATTGGAACCGCGCTCAAGTCGAGTGTGTAGCGGGCGGCAGTCTCGAACGTGCGAATACCGCGTTCACAAAGGATCACGTTTGGATTGCCCTCGTTCAGGATGTATTCCGCGCTCATGATCAAATCGTAAATCGTGGCGCTGAATCCGCGCTTGAGCAGCACGGGGAGTCTGCTGCGACCCACTTCTTTGAGGAGCGAAAAGTTGTGCATGTTGCGGGTGCCAACCTGAAGACAGTCCGCGTACTTCTCGATCATCGAGAGATCCCGCGGGTCCATGACTTCAGTAACGACAGGCAGGCCAGTTTTCGCGCGCGCTTCTGCGAGGAAACGCAGTCCTTCCTCGCGTAATCCCTGAAAGCTATATGGCGAAGTACGCGGTTTAAACGCCCCGCCTCGCAAAACTTTCGCGCCGGATTCTTTTACAATGGACGCGATCGACAAGATCTGCTCTCGACTTTCGACCGAACACGGCCCGCAGATTAGAACGACATCATCATGGTCGCCCAGGCGGACATTGTTGATCGCCACAGACGAAGCGCCGCGAGAATCGCGAGCGGCAAGTTTGTACGGCTTTAGCACAGGCACGATCGCTTCCACGCCCGCCATCGCTGCGATCGGTTTTTCGCGAAGAAGCGTGTCTGGACCGACTACGCCGATGATCACGCGCGATGCGCCGCGGCTAATTTGCGCTTCCAGCCCAAATTCACGAATACGCGTAACGATCCGTTGGACCTGTTCTTCGGTGGCGTTTGGTTGCGTGATGACGATCATATTCCTGGCGGTGGAATAATCAGGATGCCGTTACGCGGAAATTTCTGCAAGCCCAGATACAAGGGGTTCCAACAGCGATGCTCGTGGCGACTTGGAACCGCGACATGGTAGCGATACGGGTCGCTTCTCCCCCCGCGAGGGAGAGGGGGAGAGTGCGGGTTTCGCAGCGCAACAGCGCCCGGCAGGCGCTCCAACCCCTCACCTCAAGCCTCTCCCCTAGTCAGGAGAGAGGCGGACAAACGGAACGGAAACGTGGCGCGCGTTGCCGACGTTGCCGCGAACTGAGGCTAATTGGTGATCGTGACCGGCGTCCCGAGTGAGACTGATTTGAAGAAATCTTCGGCCATGAACTCGGGCATCCGGATACATCCGTGCGACGCCGGATAGCCAGGCAAATAACCTGCGTGCATGCCCGTTCCCGACACGATGCGCATGAAGTACGGCATGGGGGTGCCTCTGAAGTGCGTGCCTGGCGGTTTTGGGTCCTTTGTTATATCAACGTTCGGCACGACCACATTGCCGGCCGAATCGACATAGTCGCCGAACAAGCTGGAGGCGTGGTCCTTGTCCTTTTGAATAATCTTGAAATGACCCAGCGGCGTGTTGAGTCCTTCACGGCCGGTGGACAATTGGGAAACACCGACAAGCACGCCGCCCTTATAAAAATAGGCGCGCTGCTCTCCGAGGCTGATCTTCACGGAGGGGCTTCCGCCAACATTGTCTCCATCCCAATAGGAGACAGTATCATGCGGTGGCCCAGCCGGTGCTTCGCCATAAGCGCCGCCTAAATATTGCGTGTTGCCGGAATAACGAGTGTCTTCAGAGCAACCCGCAACGACCAAAATTAGGCCAACAGAAACAACTACCCGCAGAACACCCAACAAGGAATTATGCATAGGCTTTCGACGGGGTTCTTAATGCGCAACCTGCGCAAAAAGTCAAGTGAGAGGCGGTGCTGCTGTCGCTTAGCGACGATACGCGGGCGGTGTAGAGGTGCCCCGCCGCGGCGAACGCCGCTACAACGTTCACCTTCCGCACCATTGATCCACCCAATCGTTTACGGTTTTATACCAAAGCTGGCTGTTCTGCGGCTTGAGCACCCAGTGGCCTTCGTCCGGGAAATACAACATTTTCGAAGGAACTTTCAGCACCTGCAGCGTTGTAAACAGATCGAAGCCTTGTGAAACATCGAGCCGATAATCCTTCTGGCCGTGCACAACCAGCGTCGGCGTTTTGAAATTCGCCGCGAACTGGTGCGGTGACCACTTCCGGTAAACATCCCGTTTTTTCCATGGCGGACCGCCGAATTCCCAGTTCGGGAACCATAGCTCGTCTGTCGTGCCGTATGCCGACTCCGCGTTAAACATGCCGTCGTGCGACACGATGCATTTGAATCGGTTCGTGTGGCCTAACAACCAGTTCGCCATGTAACCGCCGTAGCTGGCGCCGAGCGCGGCTTGGCGATTTTTGTCGATGAACGGGTACGTTTTCTCCACGTAGTCGAGCCCCTTCATCAGATCGATATACGGTTTGCCGCCCCAATCGCCGCTGATCGAATCGGTAAACTTCTGCCCGTAACCGGTCGAGCCGTGGAAGTTGATCATCACCACCACGTAACCGCCAGGCTCGCGAAGGTTTTCGGAGTTCCCCGTCGCAGCGAACAACTGAGCGTTCCAGCGATACGTCCAGTCGTTTCCCCACGCTCCTTGCGGTCCGCCGTGGAGCAAGAATTTTAGCGGATACTTGTTGTTCTGGTCGAATCCTGGCGGCTTGATCATGAAGCCCTGAACGTCGGCGTTGTCCGCGCCTTTGAACCAAAACGACTCCAGCGGCTGCATATCGATCTGCGACAACAACGCGTCGTTGATGTGAGTCACTGAAATCGGCAGGTCGTGTTTCGCCATCAAAGCGTCGCCCGCGGTCTGCGCCAAATTTGAAAGCGCCAAATCTGTGAAAACCAAGCGCCAGATCTCGTTAGGTGCTGCAACCGACATTCGCGTGAAGTAAAGAGCGCCATTGGCTCCGAACATCAGATCGTCGGCGTGCAGCCGGACAGTTTCGGTTGGCTGGTTGTCGTTCAGCGAAACCGAATAGATCGGCGCTTCGCCGTGATCTTCTGCGGCGAAACAAATCGCGTTCGATTCCGGCGACCAGCAGTAGCTTCCGACCGAGCGATCAAACTGCTCCGTCAGATCGCGCGTCTTCCCAGATTGTCTATCTTGCACGAGGAGCCGCCATTTATCTGACTCGAAGCCGGCGCGCGCTTGCGAGCGCCAGGCAAGATATTTTCCGTCCGGCGAATAGAGCGGCGTCGTGTCCGCGCCGGGACTGGTGGAAATTTTCTTGGGAGCGCCGCCGCTGATCGGCACGACAAAAATTTCGTTGTTCGTGCTGGTCGCCTCGACCTCGTCGATGTTGCACGTGTAAGCGACCTCCTGACCATCGGGCGAAATCGTATACGTATCCTGCCCGCCGAGGTGGAATGGCGGCACATCGTGATCACCCGGCGTGAGATCGCGCGGTGTAGTGGCGGCTGTCCCAGCCGCTGCGGGTGAGACACCTGCCTCTACACTTTGCACAAACAAATGGCTTCGCTTGAAATCAGTGAACGCGTTCCAGTGCCGAAAAAACAGCCTCGTGAAAATTTTCGCTTTTACTTTCCTCTTCTTCAGTTCCTCATCGCGCTGTTTATTACACGCGTCATCTTTGCAATCCAGATACACCTCCGACACGAATACGATGTTCTTTCCGTCGGGTGACCAGATCCCGCCATCCGCGCCGGTCGAGATGGATGTGACTTGATGTGGTTTACCAACGAGCGTGCCGCTTTCCGGGTCAAAGTCGCAAATCCAGATTTGCGTGGGATCGGTCGCTTTCGAAGTCCAGATCAAGCGTTTGCCGTCGGGTGAAAACCGCAGGCGCTCCTCGTGATTCGGAGTCGGATTCAATCGCCGGGAATCACCGCCACTCGCCGGCACGATCCACAAATGCGAAATTTTCGTGTTCGCCGCGAGATCGACATCTTCGCAATCGAACACGACCCATTTCCCATCCGGCGACAGCACCGGCGCGCCGACGCGCTTGAGTTTCATCATGTCTTCGAAGGTGAACGGGTGCCTTTGCGGCGCTGCCGTCACTTGCGCGAACCATGACAGTGTTAAGGCAAATACGAGCGCGAGAATTCTGGCGTGCATAGGTAGGGACGTTTCTCCGAGACGTCCGTGAATCCAAGCCAAGAAATCAGGCGGACTGCTCGGAGAGCCGTCCCTAGCTGCTCGGCAGAAACATCCGGAGATGTCTCGGCTTCGCTCGACATGACAATCAGAAGGCATTTAGAGTGAACCCATGGCTCAAGTGACAATTGAAGCAATCAAGAACGGTCCTTACATCGTGACTGGAGAAGTCGAGTTGACAGACGCGGACGGAAACAAATATCCGGTAGAAAAACGAATGGCGCTCTGCCGCTGCGGCGCGTCGACTGAGAAACCGTTTTGCGACGGCACGCATTCCAAAATTGGTTTTCAAGCGGCAGAAAAAGCGGTGCCCGAATCGAAGGAATAACCTTTGTCATTCCGAGCGAAGTCGAGGAATCTCTCTCATGAACTTGCGAGTTATGGTTGTAGCGGCGCTTGTGCCAAGCGCCTGTTCAGTTGCTTTGGCGTTTGGCACAAGCGCCGCTACAACGCTTGAGAGATGAACCAGATTACGTTTATCCTTTTCCTCATCATCGGCGCGATCACCGCTCACGCTGAAACAGTTTCACTCGTTGGCGGAACGGTGATCAACCCTGCCGACGGCAAGGTATTGCCGAACGCAACGGTGGTGATCGACGGCGACAAGATCGAACGCGTCGCGATGGGCAAGCAGGAGGCCGCGACGCTTGGAAAACAAATTGGTTGCGTCGGCAAGTTCATTTTGCCGGGGTACATCGACACGCACGTGCACTTCTTTCAATCCGCCGATCTGTTCACGCGGCCGGACGGCGCTGATCTCAACAGTGTTCGTCCGTACAAGGATGAAGTCGCCTGGATCAAGTCGCATCTCGACGATGTCTTTGCGCGGTATATACGTTGCGGAATCACCAGTGTAGTCGATGTGGGCGGACCATTTTGGAATTTCGAGGTCCGTAAGGCCGCGAATGCCACGGCAAAAGCGCCACGCGTAGCGGTGGCGGGCCCGTTGATCTCGAGTGTCTCGCGCGAAAAACTCGATCTCGGTGATCCCCCGATCGTCAAGATAGAGACGCCCGATCAAGCGCGAGATTATGTGCGCAAACTGGCCGAGCAGAAGCCGGATCTGGTCAAGATTTGGTATATCGTCGATAAGGATCATCCGGTCGAAAGTTTCCGGCCGATCGTGCGCGCGACCATTGAAGAGAGTCACGCGCACAAACTTCGCGTCGCTGTGCACGCGACCGAATTGGAAACGGCGCGCGCAGCCGTACAAGAAGGCGCCGACATTCTCGTACATAGCGTGATCGATAAGCCGGTCGATGACGCCTTTGTAAAACTGCTGAAAGATCGGCACACGATCTTGTGTCCGACGCTCGTTGTCTTCGAGCGTTACGGTCGCACTTTTTCGCACCAGTTGAATCTGACGCCGGAGGAAAAAGCGTGGGGCAATCCGGAAGTGATCGCATCGCTCGATGTTACCAAAATTCCACAGGACAAATTGCCGCAACGAATCAAAGACGCGTTAGCTGATCCGAAAGCTGTTCTCGATAAGATCAAGAAAACTTACGATGCCGCGCTGCCGAATTTGAAAAGATTGGAAGATGCCGGCATTACCATCGCGGCAGGGACCGACGCGGGGAATATCGGCACGATTCATGGCCCGTCGCTCTTCCGCGAATTTCAGTTAATGAAGGAAGCCGGATTAACGCCCATGCAGATTCTCCAATGCGCCACCGCAAACGCGGCGAAACTTTTCGGCGGCGACACCGGCGCGCGTATCGGCAAAGTCCAACCAGGATACTTCGCGGATCTCGTCATTCTCAACGCGAATCCGGTTGACGACATCGCCAATGCTTCCAGAATCGACACGGTCATGAAAAATGGCGTGGTTTATCCGGCTGATTCTATTTTGCAGTGACATTTTGCCAACGTTTCAGAGAGGATCCGGCCGGTTGCAGTCGACAGGGCTGGCTCTAAAGTCAAAGTCGTGCCTTCACTAGTGCTGGCATCCTGTTCACCCAGGCGCGCTGCATTGCTTTCGGAAGCCGGGTTCGAATTCGAAATCGCCTCGCCGCGCGTTGCAGAAAAGTTCGATGCGACCCTCACGTTGCGCGAGCTCACGTTGTGGAACGCCATTCGAAAGGGAATGTCCATCGCGCTGACGTGCCCCGACGCTGTTGTTCTCGCAGCCGACACGTTGGTCGCACTAGAGCATGAAATTATCGGCAAACCGGCGGATCTGGGTGAGGCTGCCCTGATGCTTCGGCGTCTGAGCGGGCGAACACATCGAGTTTGTTCTTCCGTGGCAATTTATCGACAAACATCGGGGACATCCGCACTCTTTCACGAGATGTCGCATGTTCGTTTTCACAGACTGAGCAAGGCAACCATCGAGAGCTATCTTGCGGAAGTACAGCCGCTGGACAAGGCCGGCGCTTATGCCGCGCAGGGCAGCGGCGCAGAAATTATCGCAAAAATCGAAGGCTCATTCACGAACGTCGTTGGCCTACCGATGGAAAAAACCGTGGCCGCACTGGGCAAATTCGGCATACGACCCAAGTCCGCCTGAGGAATCAAGCCCGCTGAGCGGAAGTTAGATTAAGTGTTCGCGATTATCCGACCGGAGTCGGATTGTTTTTGTCTGCAAGTTATGTCTCGCCCTAATGAAACGCACGGTCTTGCTCTTGGCGCGCATTAGGATCGAATGCGTAACGGCCATTACGCCGCCGCGGGCACGGACGCCTCGCAGCAACGCGCTGTCGCTGATCCCTGTCGCGCAGAAGAGGATGTTCTGGCCGTTTGCCAGATCGTCAGCTGAAAAAACACAGTCCAGATCTTTCTTGCAGCCGCCGTCGATCAGGTTCCTTCGTTCCTTTTCATCACGCGGCCACATTTTGCATTGCATATCGCCGCCTAGACACTTGATTCCCGCCGCCGCCAGTACTGCTTCCGGCGAACCGCCGATGCCCATGTAAAGATCGACATCAGATTCGGGCAGCGATGGGGCGATGGCAGCGGCGATGTCACCGTCGCCGATCATGCGCAACGACGCGCCTGCCGCGCGGATTTGTTCCACGATTTCCTTGTGGCGCGGTCTGTCGAGCATCATGACTGCCACGTCCTGGACGCGTTTGTCTACAGCGCGCGCAACAATTGCCAGCATCTCCGCAATCGGCATGTCGATATGGAGCGAGTCGCCGCGCTTTTTCATGTAATCGATGACGCGCGGCCCGTACGCCAGCTTCGACATGTAAAAAGACGGAATATCTCGGAGCGCGACCTTGACTCCTTCCTCCGGACTCGCCGCCGCGATGCAACTGATGGAGTTTGGCGCGCCTTTGGAAATGTTGGTGGTGCCGTCAATTGGATCGATGGCGATGTCAAACTGCGGCGAACCGGGAAGCCAGGTACCAAGCTGTTCGCCTTTAAAAATACCGGGCGCTTCGTCCTTGATTCCTTCGCCAATAACGACTTCCCCGCAGATGTTCATGAGATCGAACATCCCGCGCATCGCATCGCAGGCTGCCGCGTCGGCAGCTTCCTTATCGCCGCGCCCGAGCCAGCGAAGTGAATTCAGCGCAGCGGCTTCCGTCGCGCGGACGAAATCCAATTCGATGATTCGCTCGATGTCCTGGTAATCCTGTTTTGGCAGTCGCAGAGCCACGGGGCGTCAATTTTCACGCAGGTCGCGCGCGATGACAAGAAATCAACGAGGAATCGGTTTCCAGCCAATACCTTCAAATCAACGGCTGCTGAAGGTCGTTTTTTCTTTTGGTGGCGCCTCCACCCGAGGGAAACCGTTTTCGAGAACGATTGGAATCAAACGGGCAGACGAAGTTTGCGCATTTTTGTGTAAACCGACTTCGAGTAATGCGCCGCGATTCCACGAGTCGACTCCGGGTGCGCTGTCAAACACGAGATTACCTAGGGAATACGCAATTGGGCAACCATGATAAAAGTCGAGCGCTTGGACACAGTGCGGATGCGAGCCAACCACGAGATCGACTCCATGATCGATCAGCCACCGCGCGAGTTCACGTTGTTCGTCAGTGATCTTCTCGCTGTTTTCAACTCCCCAATGAACCAGGCAAACAACAAGATTTGCGTGCGAACGCGCGTTGGCGATTGCGGTGTTCAGTCGAACGCGATCCGATGCGCTGGCGATACGATGGTCTGCAGTAACCCCAAGGTCGCTGACGGCCAGAAGGGCGATTTTTTTCCCGTCGAGCACGGAGAAGAAGCTCGGCGTCCAAGCATTCGGTTTTCCAACTCCGATTGGCAGGACCTGCTCCTGGAACAAACGTGTGGCACAGTCATTTAAGGCCGCTGCCCCGAAGTCGAGTGCGTGATTATTTGCCATTCCCATCGCGTGAAATCCTGCGCGACGTATCAATTTCGCCGAGCGCTCAGGCGCGCGAAATGTGTAGCGCTGCGCGGGCTCACCAAGATTCGAGATGGTGCATTCCAAATTTGCGGCGGCGAACGCAGCGCCGCGTAGTAGTGATGCGATGCCAGCAAATGGGTCTGCCCCATTTTCGATTCTCGCTGCGCAACTGCGGCCGAGCATTACGTCGCCACCAAAAACCAGGGTCGCGGCGGGCTTTACTGGCGGGACGCGAAACAAATCGAAGCGATTCGTCCTGCGTTCCCTTAGGAGCTGTCCGAGCGTGAGCATTTCCGGGGCGCCGCCGAGTTGGTGCGCGACCAGATCGTTTTCATCGAGAACGCCGACAGGTGGCCGATCTTCCATTACTGCCGCGACATGCGTACCGAAATGCACGATTGTGCCACGCTGCAAATCCTCAGCGTTAATTTTTACTGTGCCAGGCGCGGCTGAGCGCGCGACAAGCTCAAGATCCTCGCGCAGTCGCTTCGGATCGAACCACGGAATGCGCTGAACCTGCCGACGCAACGCGTAAACGACAAAGTTTGCGCAATCGGAGCCAAGATTTGTTTCGGGTCCGGTATCTGAGCCTTGTGATAATTCGCCACTACCGAAAAGGTACGGCAGACCAAACTGCTCACTGATCGCCGCTCGGAAACCGCTGCCGGTAAATCGCCGCAATTCAAAAATGGGCGTCTCGCGAGTTTTGCCATCGACGACAGCGCGGGCCCGTAGACACAGCGAGCCGCAGTGCAGTTCGCGATCGAACAAATTATCGATCTTGGCTACTGGCAGCACCGTATCGCGGTGATCAATCGGCAGTTCGTTCCAGGCCGGACGTGAAGCAGCGTTTGCGACAAAGCCAACCTGATCGGTCGACAAATCGGTCACGTTGCAACGCAAATACTTTGGAGTCAGTGCGAACCATTCGATCTTTTCCGGCTTGGTTGTCCAGGGCTCGATCACCAATTCGATTTCAGCCTGCTCATCAGCGGGAATGCGCCAGACATTATCTGTGGAAGCCTGACGATCCTTAACTTGAAGATGCAATCGTGGCGCTTCGTCATTCCAAGTGTGGAGGAGTTGGTGCCAACGCGTTGCGTCACGTCGGACGACAATGCGTTCACGCTCAGACAAAATTCGCGCCTGAAGCTCCTGTGGCACGCGCTCCACGTCGAATGCCGGTAGTTTTTGTCCTTTTGCCATCAATTCCTTCGCAAGGTTTGAGTGATCATTGGAAACCGTGAGAAACGGTTCGAACTCGATTTGTGCAGTAGGTAAGGACAGTGCGCCGGTCAACGCCAGCTTGAGCAGTCGATACGCTTCGCCTTCGTCTTTCAAATAGGGACGCGAAATGCCAAAGGTGATGGCGCGAAGGTTTGGCCGCTCGATCACAAAGTCCCAGATCCTGGCGAAAGCCGTTTCTTGTCTTGCAGCTGGGAGGCCCGCGAAATAATCGAGATCAATCGTCACAATCAATGGCTGCTTTGGATCGAGATGCTCCTCCAAATTGTCGAAATCGGAGACGACGTACGATTCGTGGAAAGATCCCGATTTCCGCGGCGCCGCTTCGAGGTGACCATCCAGCAATGCCGTTGCTTCCTGCGCGCGCTTGCGGGTTTCGGATGCGGAAAGCTTCTCAGTCGGGACCCAGATTACTTTTTCAATTGGTGCCGGCATAAGCGGCTCAATCCAATTAAAGCATTGGATCGCGCCCTCGCTGCGCCAGTGATCGAGTAGCGCTTCTCGATCTCGGGATGACGTGACGCTTCGCAGCGCGTCGCGAATCTTGTCGGAATCGAAAATGCCGGACGCATCGCTGTGCGCATCGAAAAGGATGAGTGTGTACCGCTGGTCGAGATCGATCTGTTGCGCCAGCCAGTAAAACGTGCCGGCGTGGTTATCCTCGATGTAGACGGGCAAAACCTTCGCTGGCGCGCTAGCGGCAAACAATAACGCCGCCGTGCAAAGCGCAGCCGCTCGCCGGTTCATCGGGCTGGATGAATTTCGGGTTTTTTAGTGAGCGGCGCTCGCAATTCGACGAGTGAGATACACGTGTCGCGGAATTGCGTGCCGCGATACACGCCCTTGATGACAAGCTTAACTTTGTTAACCGGCTTGGCGTAATCATGCACGCGAATCAGGTATGGATCCTCGAATCGCTCATCGGGAATTTTCTCGGTAAACGTGTGTTCGTCATTCAGAGTGATTTCGAGCTCTGCAACCCGGTTGTTTTTCCACCAAATGTCGTTCCGGCCATATTCATAATATCCCGGCCGGATCAGGATCCCATAAAGCGGAAGCGGGCGTTTTACGTCCAGTGTTATGCTTTCACCAATGCCATCGCCCTCAGCGCCCTCCGCCCAAGGCGTCTGCTCTTCGCGTTGCGGATCGGCCTTAATGTTAACGACGTCGTAGTTGCGCTTTCCTTGCGGAGCCAGCGTTGAGCTTGCCGTCGCATCATAGTCGGTGTGATCGAGAAAATATTGATTGTCCCTAAGAACGTAGGAGGCATGCCGCTGAAGATCTTCTTCTGAATACCCTGTCGGATAGGAATCGTATTTTGAATGCGCGATAATGCGGATGTCATCCGCGAGGGTTGGTTTCAGATTTTCAAACGTCCATTCGTAATGCGCGTCGCCGATTTTCTGGAACCGCTCTTTTGGTTTTTCAATGGAGACGTCTTCCGGCTCGGGGTGCAGGATGTTGATCTCGATTTTTCCTTTGCCGATCGGTCCTTTCCAAGTTGCTGCGGGCGACAGCGAATACGCGAACGTGGCGTCACTGATATGTGAATCGCCCGAAACCGATTCGTCGTTCTCGGCGTACCGCGCTTGGTACTCAATCGTCACCTCGCGCGTTTGATTTCGGTCAAAGGGAATGACGGACTTCTTCCATGATTTGATCGTGGGAACATTTTGCTGCCAAAACTGCCCGGACGTTGTCTCGCTGGCCTCCTCTTTCGATCCGGACACTGTTGTCGACGGCAATTTTTTT
>JBEDUS010000284.1:0-10054 GCA_040414975.1 Candidatus Udaeobacter sp. | reverse complement strand
TCATCGAGCGCCGGCCATGCTTCCTCGTTTAAGCCTGCGAAAACCAAATGCGACCACGATTGACCTTCAGCTTCTGAGTACGAAAGCAAATGCACGCGACTGTACGGATTCGCGCCGCATTCATCGCGGTTAAGCGACGGTGCGCCCAAAATCTCGCGAAGCCAGCGGAGATAATTGGCCTTTGACAAAACTTGCGGCACGCGTTTCGCCCAGCCACGGCTAAGCCGCTCGACTTCGCTCCAACGTTGTTTCCAACGGAGTTGCACGAAAATCTTTTTCGTTTGCTCAAGAAACTCAGAGAAGCTCGCCGTCGCCGGCAGAAACTGAACTTGCTTAAGGCCGCGTGCGATCGCCGCTTTGTCTTCCGAACGCGCACAAGCTTCGCGGAGGATTTCGATGTTATCGATAAGCACGTCATCGTAGGTGCGGCGCAATTTGTCTTCGACTTCGGAGATCGACATCTTCTCAAAAAGCGTCGCGTCGGTGGCGCGGAGAAATCGAAAAAGGAATTTCAAGCGCGGATTTTGTTGCAGTTCCAACCATGCGCGCCAGGCCGCATCATCAAAGACGCTGGGATTCGAATGTGCAATCCCGTCGTCATAGGCGATCCGGGCTGAACTAAAAAAAGTGGCGACCAGTCGCGGTAGCGCGTCTCTCTGTGGAAACAAAATGCCGATGCGCTCGCAATTTTCTTCGCGGAGGAACTTTGCGACCAGCCCGACGATTGCGCGTGCCTGCTCGGTTGCGTCGCGACCGATTAGAAAGAATGTTTCTGGCATCGCTGTAGCCGGGGGTGTCGACCCCGGCTGCTTCGACTGGCCTGCAGCCTCGGCAACCGGGTCCACCGCACCAAAAACCTCTTCCCAAGTGCCCACCCACGTTTCATCGATGTCCCACGCTTCGTCGCGAGGATCGTTCAAAATGACCGTCGCGTGCGCTGAGGATTTCACGGCGGCATCCAATAACGGCCAGAGCGGCCAATGCGCGCCATCGAATCCGATAACAAGCAGGTTGCTGAACTGCGGCGCCAATTTTTCAGCGTTTGCGATTGCCAGACGATCGGCTTGATGAACAAAAGTGAAGCCGCATTGGCGGCAAAGTTCTTCAAAGCTCTTTGCGATCTCCCTTAAAACAGGTTCGTCGACCTCTGACAGACTCCATCCGGCGGCACCGAGCTCGTCGAAGATGCGCAGGAAATAATCGGGATCGCGCGCAACCGATTTGGCAATGAGGTATCCCGATCGCTCGCCATCGATCGTCGCCGCGATTCTTTCGGCTGCGATTGCGAAGAGTAAACGCAAATGTTCGCGCAACGGAAGATTGAGATCGCTGCCGCGTTGTAAGATTTCACGCAGCTGGGCAGGGGAGAGGAATTTTACGCCTAACAGAGAGATGCCACGCGCGAGAAGTTTGCTGCGTACAAAGGATGCGTGGCTGCGAAAGGGAGTGACCACTGCTACCGGCGCCTGTTGTTCGAACGCGCAGGGCGCCGCTTTTTTGAACCACGGAAGGAGCACGTGCTCCCATGCGGATTCGAATGAAGTCGCGAGATGGAGGGAAACCCGCGGCCGCGAACACGCTTCCCCTGCTTTCTGCCGCAGACGTCCCATTTGTTCCATAGGGCGTGCCTATCGCAAACTGCGCTTGTCACCTACACGCCGTGTGAAAGCTTCGCGATCGAGTCTTTCGAGAAATGGTACCATGATTCGCCGCGAACTCTCGAGTGCCTGACGCAGTTCGCTTACTGTGGCCGGTCCGTTTTTAGAAATGAAATTGGCGACTGCTTTTTTCATGCGTTCAAAGTTGTCGCGCAATAGCACCACGTCCGACGAGATTTCGATCACTTCCTTGTTCTCTATCAAAAATGTGAGAGTTCGTCGCGCCTCCAAGTCCCGCTCAAGCTCTCTGCGCGGCGGGGGATCGAACGGTCTACTGGATAACTCCTCGTGAATTTTCGCTGCGAGAGGCTGCAGCTTTGCTGGCAACATCGGTCGATGTGAGCGTGGTCTAATTATTGAGTCTTTTTGAACGAAATCACGTGAGCACAGGTCCGCGACAAGCGCCTCGAAAACATCGGTCGATTTATCGAGCAGCGTGGCGCGCAGATCGCTCACGCTATAGCCGACGCGTTCGGGATTCTTGCTGAGCGCGTTGTCGATCGCACGAGTGGCGCGGTGTCGCAAAGTTTGCCAACTCCGCGGATCGGCCGCGATTTTTTCCTGGATGACAATCTCCTGATTGCGTTGCAGATCGAATAAGGCGTCGGCGATCTGGCTTCTGCTGAAATGAGATTTACCAAGGAGACCTTGAATGGGCACAAATCTGCGGAGTCCAACTTCAGATCGCACCCAAGGTTGGACATCATTCGGGGCCGTGGCGCGCCCCATCAACAATTTGCGTTTCACCTCATTGCGAAATTCCGTGCCATTTAGATCAAGCACCATTCCGCCAGCGAGGGTGTACCGCTCGGACGGGTCGCGAAGAACAAAACGATCGCCGGCAAATGCAAAAATTGACGATCCAAGATTTAGCTGGGCGACCTCTTTTTTGCCTGGATCAAGAAGCCGATTTTTAAGGAGCGTGATCTTTGCCGCGGTCCGCGATGTTCCATGATAAAGGTACACTGACGAACCGCTTTTCAGAGCGCGAGCGCCCGGATTTTCGCAAGCACGTTGCGATGATTTTTCGAGCAAAGCAATAATCGTCGAACTTGCGGGCGCGAAATCGGCAACCGTGACAACGTCGCCACGGTTGATCTGCTCCACGGTGAAGTCCGGCAGACTGATCGCTGTCCGCATTCCCGGTTCGGCGGCTTCCAAATCACACCCGTGACTTTGAATCGAGCGAATGCGTCCCTGGAGATTGCTCGGTTGAACAACAATTTTCTGGTCGCGGCACAATTGCCCGCCGGTCAATGTTCCGGTGACGACGGTGCCAATTCCGCGCAGGGTAAACACGCGATCGGTAAACAACCGGGGCTTTCCGTAATCGCGGGGTGGGTGCATGGTGGCGAACTCGCCGGCAAGTGCGCCTTTCAAGTTTTCGATGCCGTCACCGTTGCGAATCGAGGTGGCAATGATTTGCGCATTCCCGAAAGGGCTGGCGCGCAAACGGTCACGAATTTGCCGAGTAACAGGGTCAGTCCTGCCGAGATCGCTTTTGGTGAGAGCAATCACCGCTCGCTCGACGCCGAGGTAGGTCAGAATTTGCAAATGCTCTTCCGTTTGCGGCATCCAGCCGTCGTCGGCGGCAACAACCAAAAGCGCGAGATCAATCGAGCCGACCCCGGCAATCATGTTTCGAACAAAGTCTTCGTGACCGGGCACATCAACGATTCCCACGTGGAACCGCTCTTCGTTAGCTCCGACAAGATTCAATTCTGCAAAGCCGAGATCGATTGTGATTCGTCTCGCTTTTTCTTCGGGCAACCGGTCAGGGTCGGTCCCCGTGAGCGCCTTTACCAGTGTGCTTTTGCCGTGATCCACGTGACCGGCGGTAGCGAGGACGAAATGTTTCTCCGTAATTCTCATCCTAGAGCTAGAGATACCGGGTGAACGTTCCCCACGTTATTCAAGCACCTTTGGAACATGCTGCGCGAATGGCTTCGACCGCTGCTTCGTCCTGGCGCGGAAAAATTGTTCGCAGATCGACTTTGAAACGGTCATTGGCAATGTAACCGATGATCGGCGGCGCTGTGCTGCGCAAACGAGCGGCGAATTCGATTGGAGAACAATTTTTCGGAACAATTTCGATCGTGACAGATGATTTCGTGGATTTGGGCAGCGTGCCGCCGCCGACCCTGGCTGTGCTCCGGCCAATCGCGATTTGCAGCGGCAGGTCACTCAGACACTCGCTGATCGCCGCTGCTCGATTGAGCAGTTCGTGTTCGGTCGCTTGTAACATCCCAACCGTCGGAATCTCCGCGGACGCATGATTGAGATGGAGATCGATCGTCGCTTGCAGCGCGGCGAAACAAAGTTTGTCACAACGCAAAGCGCGAAATAGAGGTTCGCGTTTCAAAGCCGCCACGATTCGTTTTTTCCCAACGACGATTCCCGCCTGTGGGCCGCCGAATAACTTGTCGCCGCTAAAGCAGACAAGGTCCGCTCCGGCCTTCAATGCTTCCGCGGGCGTTGGCTCGTGCTCGGGGATCCCAAATTGCTCAGTTGGTACGATCGCGCCGCTGCCCAAGTCCTCCACAAAAGGGATCCGCTTTTTCCGTGCGAGCTCAGTAATCGCTGCCGCGGGCGGTGACTCGACAAAACCGCTCATGAAAAAATTGCTGCGATGAACTTTCAAAATCATCGCGCTTCTGGGACCAATCGCGCGCCTGTAATCATCGAGTGTTGTTTTGTTCGTAGCTCCCACCTCGTGCAGGGTCGCTCCTGTGGCTTCGATTATCTCGCCAATTCGAAAACCGCCTCCGATTTGGGCCATCTCGCCTCGCGAAATTATCACTTCATCTTTGACCAGCACGCACCCGCCACGGCGGACAGACTGTCGTCGCGCGCTACCCTTCCTTGCTGCAAAATGATGAACGATTAGAACGAGAGCCGCGGCGCAGTTGTTGACGACCGCCGCGGCTTCTGCTTCGCAAAGCAACGCGAGCGCTTGGTCGATATACGCGCCACGGTGGCCGCGGTCGCCCATCGCAAGATCGTATTCCAAATTGGAATAGCCTGAGCCGATTTCCGTGAGAGCGCGGGTCGCCTCAGGCGCAAGCGGGGCACGCCCAAAATTTGTATGAATTACAATCCCAGTTCCATTGATGACTGGCTGCAACCGGCTGGCGCGACGTAGCTCAAGACAACGACGGAGGTGTTCGACCGTCGATTGGAATTCGGGGATCTGTTCGTTGCTCCGTATTTTCGACAGTTCTCGTCGAATCATATCGACAACCAGCGGACGCGGCAGCCTGCTCGCCGTGGCGAGGTCCTGTTGGCCGAGCGCATCAAGAACCTTGTGGACGGCCGGAATTTCACGGCGCGAGCGCAATTTCACCCTTTCACGCATATCAATGGAACACGACGCTTACGCGCAGCGATTCTTCCGATGACGGCAGCGGAAGGCGTTTGCGTTCGCCGCAAAATTCCAAGCACTTTCTCCAGCTTCGCCCTGGGCACGCACAGTAGTAATCCCCCGCTGGTTTGCGCGTCAGTCAAAAGAATTCGTTGCGACTCATCCGTGTTTGTCCAATCGACGGCGACGGTTGTTGCAATGAGATTTTCACGGCTGCCACCGGGAATGCAGCCTTGTTCGACCAAATCGGCGATCTCATCGCTAATCATGGGCACGGCGCGGGGATCGACCTCCGCGGATACGCCACTGGCGCGACAGAGCGAAACCAAATGTCCGATTAATCCGTATCCGGTCACATCGGTCGCTGCGCGCACGAGGCGAAGCTCGGCCAGCTCGGCGCCTACGGTGTTTACTTTCGACATCAGCGCGATGACCTTTTTCTGCAGGCTGCGCGATGCAACTCCGCGCTTGATCGCAGTAGTGGCGATGCCTGTGCCAAGCGGTTTAGTCAAGACGAGGAGATCGCCCACGCGCGCGTTTGCGTTCGTTGTCAGACGGCGAACATCGATCATTCCGGTGACAGCCAGTCCGTAAATGGGCTCGGGATTGCGAATGGAGTGGCCGCCGATGATGGCACAACCCACCTCGGCAGCTTTGGCGAGGCCGCCGCGCAAAATCGCAGCAATCATTCCTGGCGGAACCAGGTCGGCTGGGAAACCGACAATGTTGAGTGCAGTCAAGGGCCGCCCACCCATCGCAAAGATATCCGAGAGCGAATTGGCGGCCGCGATTTGTCCATATGAGAAAGGCTCGTCCACGATAGGCGTAAAAAAATCGACGGTTTGCACGAGAGCACGATGGCGATCCAGGCGATAAACGCCGGCATCGTCGAACGTGGTCGAGTTCACGATTACGTTTCGGTTGCGGGAAAGCGGTAGCTGCGGCAAAACTTGTCGCAGGGCCTGTTGGCTCAACTTGGAAGCTCACCCGGCGCAGGATGAAAGCGAAGTGAGCTTTCGGATTTGCTCACGTGACATGCGTCATCACCTCCCTTCGTGCAATCGCGGTAGCCACGGCGCTGCCGTGCATTGCCGAGTCCTCTGTGCGCCTCGACAGAGCGAGGCGGCTACAGAAATTCGGCGGAGAGGATAGGAATCGAACCTACCTCGGTCCCGGGTATGCGGAACCGACAACGGTTTTGAAGACCGCGAGGACCACCAGGCACCCTTCACTCTCCACACTGCTGACTGCTGATTGCGGATTGCGGATTGAATTTTTCGCGCGCGGAGCGCGTTTTGGAGTGCGGCGGTCCGCCAAGGGACGGATTCGCCGTGGCGAACTTGACGCCGCTTTTGAAATCTCAGTCCGCGACGGTCAGCTAAGAAAAAATAGGAACGCGTTAGCTTATTTTGCTTTCTTGATCGCCGTGACAATGGCGCCGAAGTCCGGCCAATCGCCGGTCTCGAGTTTGGAATGGAGCAATTTGCCATTGGCGCGAATCTCGAAAGCGCCGCCGCTCGAGGGAATCAGCGTCAGCGATTTGATGCGCTCGCCGAGCTCAAGGATTTTGGTCGCCAAACTGACGGCCTTCGGCGTGTAGTTTCAAACAACGCAATATTCGATCGATACCTCGGTTTTCACCGAAAATCTCCTTTCCAAAATGAAAACTATCGGCGCTGTGAAATCAGGTCAAGAAATGTGAAGCACCGCATTGCGAACGGGTCAATGATTACGCGAGCATCAACGACTGTTTTAAAGAGGGCGCTTGACATGTGCGCCGCTACTTAAGAAGTGTAGCCGCAGCCCGCTCCACCAGGCTGCGGCCTCTTCACGTCAGCAGCCCAAACGCTTTCGGATTGTCAGCCCTGAAGATGTTCTCGGAAAGTTTGGGCCGGGACGCCTTTTGCAGTGGTCGTCACGCTAGAAAGCGAAGTTGAGCCCGCTGCGGAACATTCCGAAATTGTTTTTCGGTCCATCGATCACGCCAAAGCTCAAGTCGTTAGTCCAACCGACGTGCCGCGCGATTCGAAATTCGAGGCCGGCTCCGAATTGACCGAGCACTTTGGTTTCGCGACCGAAGTGATTCGTCTCCGCGTGGACGGCGAACGCGTCGGGTGGTCCTTGTGTATGAACGATATCCCTTTCGCCGCCGCCGAAAATCGCGCCGACGCTAGCCCAGGCGTAGGGTGCCAGACGTGTGCAAGAAATGGATAGCGCAGCGTAAGTGTCCCTAAAACAGAGCCGATGGTGTGGTCGTGATTGATTCTTCGGTGAACAAAAATCGGGACCGTTGGATCTTCGAAGATATCGAAACCAGGCTTGCTGGCGTCCAGAGCAAATCCTTCAACACCGAGACCAACATAACGACAGAAAAAATATTTAATGTCGCCTCCGCCGCCCCACGCGTGATCTCCTCCAATGTAACGATCGTAGGTGCCGAGCACGGGAGTGCCCTCACTGGTACTTTGCACGATGTCCACCAACGAAGGATTAGGCGCAAACTCGGTGTTGGTGAACGCATAGGTACCAAAGAGATTCAAATTCCATTCGCGATCGCCGTACCAATTGGGACAGGGCGGCGGCGCGACCTGCTTCATCTCTTTGTCTGGGTCCTTGTCGGCCCGGGAAACCTTGGTGAGATAGCGGAACCGCGTGGACACGGGCGCTTCGGCTTCGGCGCGTTCGCCGCCGAAGAGCCAGGAAAAAGCAACAAAGACATCGGCCACAGGCGAATCGTGCGTGCAGCCAAACAAAGGCGAGATGTCCAGGCGAGTTTGCGCCGTCGGTTTCCACGCGATGGTTGGACCGATTGTAAAGCTGTTTACGGGATCGCCGCGCGTATCCTTCGTCGTGATATTCCTATATTCCATTTCTATTCCGACTTTCGGGCGTTCGTTAGGCATGAGAATGGGTGTCAACGCAGCTTGAGAGAAGCCCCACTCGCGCCCACGGTCGCCGGTGTTCTCTTTTTCAAAGAAGCAGTTCATGGCCCATTCAACGCGCTCGAAGAAATCCTGGGCAAGGAGCAAACGGACTTCATAGGCGTCCGGGACCTTTGGCGGGCCGCTCTCTTCCTCTTCTCCTCCTCCAGGCGGAGGCGGAACTTCTTCATGTCGAAATGGTGCCGACGCCAAATTTGTACTCGGCGAAAATTGTTGGGTTGAGCGGAATTTTGTTCCAATCCGCAAGCGCATATCGTGTTTCCAGACTCACTGTCTGCACGCCACCACCACCGTTAAATCGTTCCAACCCTGTTTCCGCCGCTACGTTAAAACGATAGGGCAGACCCATTTCGATTTCTTGGGTGAAAAGATAATCGGGTGGCCCGTGGCGGAACCCGGTGCCCTCAAAAAGCTCGCCGAAGAAGAATGACCATGGCGGCAGCACATAGGCATTTACTGTGTTGGAAAACCGGCTGCGCGAAAGCCCCCGGAGGCGCGCCGTAAGCGCTTGGCACTTCTTCGCCGGTAATTACAAGTGGCTCCTCCTCTCTTAGTGTTACTTCTTGCGCGGAAGCCGAATGAGTAATGGCGAGCAATATCGAAGATATAGATGCGATCGAGTGGACGAGCCTTTGCCGGGTAATTCCACAAAAAAGGGACTTTTTCCTCCTAATCGGCGCATGATTACAAAACTGTAATTATAGGCAAGACAAATTTTCAGTTATTTTTTGCGTAAAGAATTTCTGTTCGAATTCACCACGATCCAGCGGCGGCGGGTTCGCGGAAGACGCTCCTTGCGTCGAAGAACTCAATCACGTCAGGGTCGGTTTTCCCTGGAGTAACCTGTGCCTGGAGCTTCCCATCGTTCCATGCGCTCAATCGGACCATTGGCATTTCCGGATCTTCGGATTCTACTGCGATGCACTCGACACCGGAGAGCATTCGCAAAAAGGTCTCGATTGTTAGAGCCCGACAATCGCGTTCCGTGGTGCGTGATAGCTTGCGATAAGCTTCCGGAAGGCTGATTCGCCCGCCGGCTTCGCGAACGACGTCCCTCAGAGCGCGATTGAACCGGCGAATGGACTTGTCGATAAGACGTGTTGTGGCGTTCGTTTCCAGCCAGCAGGGAATGCTCTTGTCGAGCAGCGCTATCAAACGTACATGCGCTTCCATGGATAGTCCCATGCTCTTGAAATGATCACGCGTCGCCCGCTCTGCCCGGAAGGCCGCGCACGAGTCGATCCACTTCTGCAGCAATTCATGAGTTAATGGCCAAATCGTGGCGAGACAGCGCCACTTAATTACCTCCAGAAGCCGGGGTATCCGGGGACCCCAGACTTTCCTCAAAGCATCCAGCGAGTTTGCAGATACCTTCTGCACGCGGGCGCGTGTAAGCCCGTATCTCCGGCCGATTTCTGCGTAGCTCAGCCAGAGAACATCGGTGCGCGGACTGCGAACGCTTCCTGTTTCTGCTCCGATTCTGGCGAGAAGAAATTGTCTGTCACGAAGCGGCAGCCTCGCCAGGCCCTGCTCAAGCAGACGCAGCAATTCCGCCGGTGCCGTGGTTTCTTCAATCTGTCCTACATCAAATTCGCCAGAAACGGCGCGCTCAATTAATTGCTGGATCTCACTGATCGTACGCCAGCCACAAGCTTTGTATTGGAGCAATTCAAAGGGGCTGCGTCCGTTGAGATCGCCCAAAGTTAGAGCAGGGATTGAACGGGCAACATTGGCCAGACGCGTTGTTATCGGGAGTTCGTGAAAGGAGAGATGGCGAATCGATTCCGGAATGGCAAAGCTCGCTGCATCCTCTTGCGTCTTTGCCGCGGTCCGTTTCCTGCCATTTGTGCCGGAGTCGCGCGAAAGCATGTGTGAAGCGCGAGCGGCCCTGCGTCGGTGACGACTACGAGACATTTTCTCGTTTTGGAATCGTGCGCGACGCGCAATCAAATCCAGTTCATACAACGTTTTTGGTCCACAATTCTTCTCCCACGCGAAATCAACCACTTTCCGCCCGTGCAGATCGCCAAGCACACGAATGTCGAACCGATCCAGCATAGTCTTGAGACGGGCGGAAGTTTGCCACGAATCCA
>JBEDUS010000283.1:0-6347 GCA_040414975.1 Candidatus Udaeobacter sp. | reverse complement strand
GTCCAATCAATCACTAATCACTTGTTTCTAATTACAATGCTATTCCACATTGCTCGCGTCGTTTTCATCCTGCTGGAAGTTCTGATCCTCTTCAATTTGTTGATCGTGGTACATGAACTGGGGCATTTTCTGGCAGCGCGCTGGAGAGGGCTTTATATAGAAAAATTCGGCGTCTGGTTCGGCAAACCCCTCTGGAAAAAAACGATTAACGGTGTCCAATACTCGCTCGGTTCGCTGCCGTTCGGCGGTTTCGTTGCCCTCCCGCAACTGGCGCCGATGGACATTATCGAGGGAAGACCGGATCTGGACCGCGCAAGATTGCCGAAAATTTCCGCCCTCGACAAAATTATCGTAGCCATCGCCGGCCCGGTGTTCAGCCTGCTTCTGGCGCTATTCTTTGCGGCTATCGTGTGGGCTGTCGGCTACCCGGTCAGCGAAGGGGACTCAACCACAGTGATCGGTTATGTTTTGCCCGATTCGCCAGCCCAAAAGGTTGGCCTGCAACCGGGCGATAAGATTCTCTCGGTAGACGGCAAACCGGTCAGGCGGTTTATGGGGATGAATGACAGCGTGAGCTGGGACGTGGTGCGAAGCGAAGGCGACAAGATCGCAGTTAAATTTGAACGGGACGGTAAGGTTCAAACCGTTTGGGTAGAGCCGTACAAAGCGGAGACTCGTCGGTGGCGCAGACAAAGCGTGCGTCAGTTGCTCATTCTTCCGGCAGAAACTGCGATCATCGACAAAGTGGAACCAAACACGCCTGCCGCGAAGGCTGGGCTGCGTCCAGGAGACATCATTCGCGGGTTTGATAACACGCTCATCTACAATCCGATCGCGTTGCTGGAATACATCAGCAAACATCCAAACGACGAGCTCGTTCTTCATGTAGAGCGCGATGGCGTGAAATTAGACGTTCCGGTAAAGCCAACGCCGCTGCCTACGAATGGCGAAAACAAGCCGCGAATTGGGATTGAATGGGACACGACGGGAATCATGTCGATTCAACATCCGAATCCGATCGAACAGGTTTACAATAGCGTGACCAGCACGCTAAAGACGATCGGGGCAGTTGCCTCGCCGAAGTCGGACGTAAAGTTGCAGCACTTGAGCGGTCCCATCGGCATCGGTCGCATTTACTATCTGCTTTTCCAGAGCGAACGCGGTTGGCAGCTCGCGCTCTGGTTCAGCGTGATTTTGAATGTGAACCTGGCCATCTTGAACATGTTGCCTATTCCGGTTCTTGATGGCGGCCATATCGTGCTGGCAATCATCGAGTCCATACGGCGCAAACCAGTGAACATTCGTGTACTCGAAGTCGTGCAAACAAGCTGCGCGGTAGTGATCATCGGTTACATGCTCTATATCACGTTCTTCGACGTGCAGGATCTGCCGTTCGTGCGCAAATTCGAAGCGCCCTCGGCCGCCAAAGGTCCGCAAACGCCGTAAGCGGCCTGCGTTGCGCGGACGTTGCGACGCCGTAAAATCTTGTGGTGACGACAAGGCCCTGGTCATCGGCCTGGCGCTTGTCGCCTTATAGAAACTACGTTGAATCCTACAATGCGTGAGTTGTCATATAGCGAAAATCCATTCGTTTATCACCGTCGCAAAACGCGCGAGGTGAAGGTGGGTAATGTCGGTGTCGGCGGTGACAATCCGATTCGCGCCCAATCGATGATCACTTGCGACACGATGGATACGGATGCGTCGATTCAACAGACAATCGAACTGGCGAACGTGGGCTGCGAAATCGTCCGTATCACTGCGCCCACGGTAAAGGACGCGCGCAATCTTGAGCACATCATGACGGGTTTGCGGGAGCGCGGCTGCAATGTGCCGATCGTCGCGGACATCCATTTCAAACCAGAAGCGGCCATGGAAGCCGCTAAGTGGGTGGACAAGGTGCGAATCAATCCAGGCAACTACGCAGATTCCAAGAAATTCGTTATCCGCGAATATACCGACGCCCAGTACGCCGCAGAATTGAATCGGATTCGCGATCGATTTTCGCCACTCGTGGATCTCTGCAAAAAGCGCAGTATCGCAATGCGCATCGGCACAAATCACGGCTCCCTTTCCGACCGCATCCTGAATCGCTACGGCGACACGCCACTCGGCATGGTCGAAAGCGCGCTCGAGTTCGCTCGGATCGCGCGGGATCTGGACTATCACGATTTCATTTTCTCAATGAAGGCGAGCAATCCGAAGATCATGATTGCGGCATATCGGTTGCTGGTCGCGCGCTTGAACGAGCTCGGCCCGGACTGGAACTATCCATTGCATCTCGGGGTGACCGAGGCAGGCGAAGGCGAAGACGCGCGGATCAAGAGCGCGATCGGAATTGGCTCTCTGCTCGCTGACGGAATCGGGGATACGATTCGTGTGTCCCTGACCGAGGACAGCCCGCATGAGATTCCAGTGGCGAAAGCGCTCATTGAGAACATCGATAAAACATCCAATCCTCAACTCTCAACTCTCAACTCTCAACTATCTTTCGATCCATATTCATACCAGCGACGCGCGACCGAGACGACTTCTGTAGCCGGGATCGGCGATCACGGTCAACAAGTTAAGCTTGGTGGGGCAGAATTGATTCGGGTAGTCATCAGTCAGGGGAACTTCGACAAGATCGCGCACAAAATCGACAGGATGGGCGATTACAAGCCGGAGATCATCTATGAAAACGCGCAGATCCAGGAAGTTGATCCGCGCTATGAAGGCGGTATTGCGAAACTAAACGCTGACCAAACTCCGCAATTTGTCACCGTCAAAGAGGACGTCGATCTCCCGGTGATTCCGGCGTTTCGATTACTCGCAGCCAAATTGCACCCTCGGCATCGCATCCTGCTGAAGGATGTTTTCGATTGTAGGGCGTCTGTGTCAGACGCCCCTCAAGAAGACGGCGTTTCACCGAAACGCCCTACAAATTTTCTCGAGACCCTGCTTACTGCCTCGACGAACATCGGCTCCCTGCTGTGCGATGGAATTGGTGATGCGATTTTAGTGCAGGGCGAGGAAGCGCCCGGGCAGGCGTTGCGGTTGAGTTACAACATTCTTCAAGCAGCCGGGTCACGGATCTTTAAAACCGACTATGTCGCCTGCCCTTCCTGTGGGCGCACCCTGTTTAACTTGCAGACGACGACGGCCAGGATCAAACAGGCGACATCGCATCTCAAAGGCGTGAAGATCGCGATCATGGGTTGCATCGTGAACGGGCCAGGCGAAATGGCCGACGCCGATTTTGGTTATGTTGGCGGCGCGCCGGGCAAAGTGAACCTCTACGTCGGCAAGACAGCGGTGAAATTCAATATTCCCGAAGTGGAAGCAGTGGACCGGCTGAAGGATTTGATCCGCGAGCATGGCAAATGGGTTGACGCTGCCCCGCGGGAGAACGCTCTAAAAATCGCGTCTTAACGCAAAATTTCGGCCGACGAACCTAGCTCCGGGGGGCTTGATGCCGCCTGTTCGATTCCCGGGGATATTAGCGCGTGCTGACGTTTGACTCGGCCGTTGTCCCTCGTAAGTTTCGCGCCTCTTTCGCTCGGGAGAGACTGTCCTCCATGGATAAAATCCGTAATATCGCCATCATTGCGCATGTTGATCACGGCAAGACGACGCTTGTCGACCAATTGCTGCGACAATCCGGCACGTTCCGCTCCAATCAGAAGATCCAGGAGCGCGTGATGGACTCGATGGATTTGGAGCGGGAAAAAGGAATTACAATTCGCGCTAAGAATGCTGCTTTTCAGTGGAACGGCCACTACATCAATATCGTCGACACGCCGGGTCACGCTGATTTCGGCGGTGAAGTCGAGCGGATCATGAAAATGGTCGATGGCGTCTTGTTAGTCGTCGACGCCCATGATGGGCCGCAGGCTCAGACGCGCTTTGTCTTGCGCAAGGCACTGGAGCACAAACTCAAGCCCGTCGTAGTCATTAACAAGATCGACAGGGAAAATTCGCGTCCACACAAGATCCTCGACACGGTTTTCGATCTGTTCGTCGAGTTGAAGGCTACCGATGAGCAACTTGATTTCCCAATCATCTACGCGAGCGCAAAGAACGGTTTTGCCAGGCGTGAGCTGCACGAAAATAACGATGACATGACGCCGCTTTTCGAAGCAATCGTACAACATGTGCCGCCGCCGAAAATTTCAACCGAGCCATTTTTTCAAATGCTCGTGTCAAATCTCGATTACAGCGATTACCTTGGAAGAATTGCGCTGGGGCGCATTGTGAGCGGTCGCGTCGCCGTCGGCGATTCGATTGTCTGCATTCACCGCGATGGTCGCCGCGAACGAGCTACTGTGACTGCCCTGTTCACACACGAGGGATTAGAACAGGTCGAGATTGAACAGGCGACCGCCGGCAACATCATTGGGCTAACGGGCCTCGAGGATGTTTACATCGGCGAAACGTTGACCGATCGCGAGGAGACTGCGCCGCTTCAATTCGTCGATATCGATCCGCCAACAATTCGCATGCGCATCCTCGTCAATGATTCGCCGTTTGCTGGGCGCGACGGAAAATTTGTGACTGCGCGGCACCTTCGAGAGCGCTTGTTTCGAGAAACGCGCGGCGACGTTTCGCTCCAAGTCAACGATACCGAAACCGCAGGCGCATTTGAGATCAACGCGCGCGGCGAAATGCAAATCGCAATCCTGGTGGAGCAGATGCGCCGTGAAGGTTACGAACTGATGATCTCGCGGCCCGAAGTGATTTTTGTGCGCGGTGCGGAGGGCGCCCTGCTCGAGCCGGTTGAAAATCTGTATGTCGACCTGCCGAATGAAAATCTCGGCGATATTCTGCAATCCATTGCCAGTCGCAAGGGCGAGGTTGTCGGAATGGATCACCACCGTTCACGCGTATCGTTGGAGGCGATTATCCCGACCCGCGGTTTAATCGGATTCGAGACCGACCTGGTCAACCTGACTCGCGGGGAAGGATTAATGAGTCACCTTTTTCGTGAATACGCGCCATTCAAGGGGGAAATCGGCGGACGCGGGCGTGGCGTGATGGTGTCAATGGAATCTGGGATAAGCACTGCGTACGCACTGAACAGTATTCAGGAACGCGGTCGGCTTCTCATCGGGCCGCAGGAGGACGTCTACGAAGGAATGATTGTGGGCGAAAACGCGCGGCCGGAGGATTTACCAGTCAACCCGTGCAGAGAAAAACACCTCACCAACATGCGCAGCCAGGGGGAAGGAAAAGGTATTCAACTGGAGGTACCACTGCGGATGACCCTCGAGCGCACGATCGAATACATCGACAGAGATGAGTACGTGGAAGCGACGCCCAAATCGCTTCGCTTGCGCAAGCGCATTCTGGACGCGACCGCGCGGAAACGCGCCGCTGCAACTGCCGCGTAGTGTTGCGGTCCTGCGATGCCGATTTTACTCGACGGTGATCGTTTCTTCGGCGGTTCCGACGCGACTCACGGCCCGGATATGCCACTCGCCCGGCGCGAGCTGCCAGAAAAATCTGCTGTCTTGTTGGGGGAAGATTCGTTCGTTATTAACAAACCATTCTATGTCGCTACGCACCGCCGCTGTGAGTTCGACCATCTGTTGCGAGGGCGGCAGCACAGGATCAATCTCGTAATGCGCGTTCGGTGACGGACTGGTGATTCGAAAATCGGACCGGACATGCGCCCCGATCGTGTTGTCGCGGCTTGCACACCAACGACTGTATGCGTCCGGCAACAGCAGTTTTCCATCGCCCGCAAAATAATCTGCTGAATCGTTCACCGGCTCTGTTCCAATCAAAAATAGCTCGCTGAGTTTCGCGGGGCTAAAGCGGGATGGCAGCAATCCTGTTGCCTCGCAAATTTCGCGGCGCACGAGTCTTTCATTTTCCACAGGCGGATCCAGCGGATGATCGCGCCGCAGAAGCTCTTGCATCACCTTCGCCCAGAGTGGCGTCGCCGTGCGCACGGCGAACGTATCGCGCATGGGGCGTCCGTTGAAATTTCCCGCCCATACTGCGACCGTGTGCTCTTTGTCGAACCCAACAGTCCACGCGTCACGAAAACCGCTGCTGGTTCCCGTCTTCGCAGCTATGCGTTGCTCAAATGCCAGCGGCGAGTGCGGTCCGAAACTTTTCTGTCGCGCGTCGTTGTCACACAAAATGTCGGTGATGATTGCGGTCGCCTCTCTCGATGCGACGCGGGACAGTGGCTGATGCTCGGCAGCCAAAAATTTCGCGCGCATTGCAGTCCCGCCGCGAGCCAGGCCCGCATACGCAGCAGCAAGATCGACAAGTCGCGTTTCAGCATTCCCAAGAACAAAACCGGCGCCGTAATCCGCCAGGCCCTGCGGAAAATCGAAGCCCCATTTTTGCAGTTGATA
>JBEDUS010000282.1:0-3633 GCA_040414975.1 Candidatus Udaeobacter sp. | reverse complement strand
GAGCAGGGCCAGATTCGCTTCGTAATCAATTACTTCGACCGTGGCCGCGGTCTTTTCACCGGATTCAGCGCGCTCGAGCTCCACGTAGTTTTGGTTTGCAACCAGGTCCGCTGTTACAAGGACACGACCTTTGGACAAAACTGCGCCCAGCGCGCGCTTCGAAAATGGCGCTTTCTTTTGCCACGGCCGGAAGTAATCATAGGATTGTCCGGTCACGTTTACCCGGACGAGCGCCAGCTGTTTTTGCTTGTTCAGCGTGGAAGGTACGGCGGATTCCTTTTTTCCCAGTGCCCCAGTGACTGATACAAGGATGATCCCTAAAGCGATAAAGGAATGCCTGGTCATCTTTACTTTTTGTTTGCTTGTTCGGTTCCTTTTGGTTCCGGTTGTTCCTCAAGATTTTGCTCTTTCAACACGTTGTAGCGCGTCTTGATTCGTTCGCGTGCAGCTTCTACCTGACTTCGATTTAGGACCAGCGGCGGTCCCTCGCCAATCATTCGAATAACTACCTGTTCCGGCGATTCGGCGAAAGCTGTGGCCAATTCATCAAGCGTCCGAACTTTCTTGCCGTTTACTTCATCAACAATGTTTCCGCGGTAGAGAGCCAGATAAGTATTGATCGGATCTGGCAGGATGTTGCTTAGCACGATCACATCGGGATGCTGAAGATAAAGCTGGTCGATAACGAAGTATTCGAAGAAATGGCGTACCCGCAGGTCGGCTGTTCGATATGCCTCCAGCATATCGAGATTTAACGGTTGAAAGAGCAAACCGCCATAAAGGACATAACGCGGTCGCACATCGTAGCTGTGGCCTTGGATCGAATATGGCCACGGCTTGTACAGTTTAATTTCCACAGTTATCGGGCGCTTATTGCGCAAGATATCCAACTTGACCGAATCGCCCTTGAACTTTCGTTCGACGACTTCTTCGAACTGAGCGCGCTCGCCCTCCAATTCGACGTTCGCGTCGCTAGCAATGGGATGGCCGTCGATCGCGAGAAGAACATCACCCGGGTAAAGGATACGATCCGACGGACCCGCCGCGACCACGGAGCTCACCAGCACGCCGTGATCTTCATCTCTTAATCCGAGAAATCTTCGTTGGGCAGGATTCTGCAATTTTGCATAGGTGATTGCGAGGTCTGGATATTCGTCATAATGCCCGTTGCTGATGTCCTGCAGAAACCGCTTTATCACCGGCGTGGGAATCATGTAGGCCACCCCCTGGGCGACGTCACCGCTGTAACCCTGAAAGGCAACCCCGACCACTTTACCGTCTTCCATTACCGGGCCGCCGCTGTTTCCCGGGTTTATCTGCGCACTAATCTGGATTGCCAGATGCTGATCGACCGAAGAGTGCGTATAGAGCTGGAAATCAACCCGCGATACAATCCCGGTGGTGACCGACATCCGCTCGCCTCCGATGGGATAACCGTATGCAGAAACAGTTGTTTCCAGTGCAGGAATTCCGCCAAGTTGTAACGGCAACATGTCTTTGAAAAACCCGGAAGCCGACACAGTAATCACTGCCAAGTCGCAATCATTCGCTATGAATTGCACCTTGGCCGGATATTTATTGGGATCGCCGTCGCGTTCTACGGTCAGGTAACGGCTGTTGGCAACCACGTGCGCGTTTGTCATGATGCGATTACCGCTTATGACGAAGCCGGCCCCAACGCCGCGCTCGAGAGCTCCGGCATTCCAAGGCGCTTTGTAATCCGGATCCACAGAAGTCGCAGTGATCCGAACCAAACTCTTTTGAACCGGTCCGTTAGGTTTTGGCGGTGCAATCGGCACCGGCACCGGAACTACGTCTTGTTGTGTGGGCGAGCTCGATCGCCAGGGAGCGGGCCGCTCCGGACCCTGCAGTTCCATCGGTGGGCGCGCTGGCGTGCTTTCCTGCGCGTCCAAGACCTGTCCGAACAGCAAGGTGACGTAGATGAAAACAAGGAGACGCTTCATGGGTGGAAAGGCTGCAAACTTTAAATAGCGTACTCGAAAATCAAGATTCGTATTTGCATTGGCAAGTGGCCTTTTCGGACACACAGACACAATACAGCCTTCTTACGTTCAAATCTCTCGTGACCAAAAAAAAGTTTGCCAACCGGTCAAATCCCGGCGCGGTCGAGGATTGATTTCAGCACTTTTTTCGCCTCAAAGACTTCGCGAGCCAGAGCGTAAGCTGCTCGGGAATGCTTTGTGTAATCGGCATTGATTCGCTTCATCGCGTCGACAATTTCACCGAGATTTCGGAAAGACAAAAGGCCCTCCTGGCCTCCGTAGAATTTCGTAAAGCCGGTTTCCTGAGTTATTACCGGCCGGCCTGCTGCAAGATAACACGCGCTTCTGTCGCTGAACCACCCGGTATTTAGCCGCACGTACTGATCCTTGGCGACGGTGAACTCGCCTCTGGAGCGCTGGATGTAATCCCGATAGAGCCAATAATCGACACTCATTTGCAGGGGTGAGGTTAGTCGCCAGCCGTTTCGCTCGAATTTTGCGCGGGTAGGACTGTGCTCGATGTTGGTGGCCAGCTCAAACGTCTCACCGGCTTTTTTAGGCGCGGTAATGAACCGAAGGAATTCGCGCGATTTGCTCCAGAGATATTTTTTGCCGCGCCAGGTAATGTCTTTCAAGCCGCTGGTGGACCAATTAGCAACGGATGTGAACACGGCCCCAGAAAGAGGGGGCCGGCTTGTTCGCCAAAGATCAGTCGCCACCGGTTGCCGCGTAGGCAGCCATTTCAAGCCATGGGTAGGGACTGGAAGGCTTTTCGTGCCGATGTTTTCGCCAAATGTGAAGAGCGCATGATGCCGTCCAAGGTATTGCCTTGTCGATTTCACGCCTTTGTCGATTTTGATTTGCTCGACGCCGGGATCGCTTTCGATGTAGAGAATGCGATCGGAAACGAGCAGGTCGTCGTTGAACTCTTGTGCGCCGCAGATGTTCAGGATTGCGTCCGCTTCGCGATACAGCTGGCGAATTTTTTTCAATCGCAAGCCAGCAGTCGGGTTCCCAGGTAAGTAACGGGCACAAAATGCCCAGCGATTTCTGAATTCAAATTCGCGCGACAGTCGATTCAGAAGCCGCGCTGTGTAATCAAATTCATTGGTCACCTCAAATGTTTCCGGGTTGTAGGGAATGCGGGCCGAATCTTCGATGTAATAGACGTCGTGACCGAGCCGGTGCAGCCCCACGATATAATGGATGTGCTGCCAGATCACCCCTGCGATGGGCATCGAGCCCATGAAGCCCATGACGACGATACGCTTGCGTTTCATGAGAAAGAAAACGCTCAACGCCCAACGTACGACGTCCAACGTCCAATCGTCTGGATCGAACGTTGAGTGTTGAGCGCCGACTCGCGATCTATCGGAGTTGAGCGTTGGGCGTTAAAACGAATCATTCCTTGAACCATTTGACGACAACCGCTGGATTTCCGGCAACGACTGTGTTTGGGTCTACGTTTTTTGTGACAACTGATCCCGCCGCAACAACCGAGTTTTGGCCGATGGTGACGCCTTTCAAAATCACTGCGTTCATGCCAATCCAGACGTTGTCCGCGATTTTCACAGGAGCGGTTTTCAACCTGGGACGTGCGGGCCTGTTTTTGAAAAAGGGCGCGAGGGCT
>JBEDUS010000281.1:0-14474 GCA_040414975.1 Candidatus Udaeobacter sp. | reverse complement strand
CTCGGTCGTATTATTTCCATCGACACCAGCAAACCGCTGCCACCGAGGATTGACGAGCTTGTACCAGAATCGAAAGACAAACTCGCGGCGGTCAGTTCGGTCGGCGAGCGGTTCGTAGCGGTCTACTTAAAGGACGCGCACAGCGCGGTGAAATTGTTTAAGGAGGACGGATCGGCGGATGGCGAGATCGCGCTGCCGGGGCTTGGCACCGCCGCCGGATTCACGGGAAAACGCAAAGACCGCGAGACGTTTTACTCGTTTACGAGTTTCACCACGCCAACGGAAATCTTCCGTTACAATTTCGACAAGCGTGCAAGCGAGCTGTTGTTCAGGCCCAAAGTGAAATTCAATCCTGATGATTACACGACCGAACAAGTCTTTTACCAGAGCGCCGATGGCACGCGAGTGCCCATGTTTATCTCATATAAGAAAGGAATGAAACGAGACGGCCAGACGCCCACTTACCTATATGGTTATGGCGGCTTCGATATTTCAATCACGCCGTCGTTCGCGCCGGCGAATCTGGTCTGGATGGAAATGGGAGGCATTTACGCTGTCGCGAACCTGCGGGGCGGCGGGGAGTACGGTGAAAAATGGCACGAGGCTGGAATGCTTCACGCGAAGCAAAACGTGTTCGATGATTTCATCGCGGCCGCGCAGTACTTGATCGACAACAAATTTGCATCGACATCGAAGCTCGCGATTGGCGGCGGTAGCAACGGTGGATTGCTTGTTGGCGCGTGCATGACGCAACGTCCTGACCTTTTCGGCGCGGCTTTGCCAAATGTTGGCGTTATGGACATGCTGCGTTTCCAGAAGTTTACCATCGGCTGGGCCTGGACATCCGATTACGGGAGCGCGGACGAGCCGGATGACTTCGCGTACCTTTACGCGTACTCGCCGGTTCACCACATTGCCAAAGGCGTTTGTTATCCCGCCACATTGATCACGACGGCCGATCACGATGATCGCGTCGTCCCGGCCCACAGTTTCAAATTCGCGGCGACACTCCAGGCAGCGCAAGGTTGCGACAAACCAATTTTGATTCGAATTGAAACGAAAGCCGGTCACGGCGCCGGCAAGCCGACAACGAAAATTATCGAAGAAACCGCCGACCGCTGGGCCTTCCTCGTTAGAGAGCTCGGGATGAAAGTCCCAAAGTGACCGCTGCCGTAGTGGCGCACTCTTCGCGCGTGATCGCTACGCCGCGATCTGGCCGAGAACAGGATTCGCATGCTCCCGCCCACTCACCGTTCGGGCTATCGTCTATGTCGCTCGACCCCGTCGGCTCCATTCCCGCCGGGAACGGTTGATTGGGTAATTTTTGTAGCTTCGCGAGCTGGTACGTCACTGTGCCAAGCCGACGACAGTTCTTCAGCTTTGGGAGCAGCAACAATTCGGTGCGCCGAGTAATGTCTAATTACCAAAGATCACGCCAAAAATACCGTGATTCTCGTGCACGATGCCCGCGGTGAAATAGACTGTGCCATCCTCAAGCAAAAGGCCCCACAAGGCGTCAAAGTCGAGTGGGATTCCGAAAATGTCTCTCGGCTTCCCGAGAAAGCTGCCGTTCGCCGGATTGTAGACATTGATGCGGCCGTCGCCGAAATTACCCACCCAGAGCTGGCCATTCACGATTTTCAAGTTCCCACGGTGCATTCAAATGTCCTTGTGCGATCAAGCGCTGAAGTAGCTGGCCGTGCGTGTTGAAGACATCGACGAATCCACAACCCGCGCAAGCGACATCGTCGTGCCTGTCGGCATCTTGTTTCGCAAAGGTAACAACCACATTGCCGTTAAAATTACAAATTCCGAACGGTGCATAGCCTGTAGGAATGTTTGGATCAGTGAAGGGGAATCCTGTTGTTTGGAGGACAAAGTTTTCGTTGTACGTCTCCACATGACCAGAGTGAAAATTGGTCACATAAAGAAAATGGTGGCTATTGGCTGAGCCGATTGCGACTCCTTTGTAAACCGCGCAGGTGGCGCCCCTGTCCAGTGCTCTAAAGGCGTGTGTATTGTTGAGATTTTGATTCCAACCGGAAATCATTCCGTCTTCGCACGAAGATGAGCCTGGCAGGAAGCGAGGTGTTTCCATTGTTGACATCGAAGGAGGACGTGTTGTTCCAGATGGTACCGGTGGGATTCGCGCCGTCGGTGTTGGTCGCGCTTCGCGGAATTGTGATGACGAGCGGATTCGCGAAACTGGGCGCGGGTGTGGCATCCTCAAAATATTCGGTCGCAACGCCGGCTCCGTTGTCGGCGACAAATATCGTGTCCGGCGATGAGCGCGCGATGCCCCAAGGGTTTACGACGTGTGAATCGGTTATTTCACCGACGCCATGGACATCCGATTCAAGATTTTCCCAATCGAAGCCATCCGCGCAGGCGGATCCAGCGGTAATTAACAACGCTGCTAACACCAATAGAGCGGCTTTTAATGAGGTACAAGTGGTTTTCATAAGGATTTCCCCTCTCCTAATTTGTGGCGATACAAGAGTCGGCTCAGCGCACTGCATCGGGCGAAGCCCAACGAGATACGCTGCCAAATCGCCGCGATCATCGCGGATAAAACTCCGCAAATTCTCGGAAGTTGCGCGTGGCCGCCCTGACTTACCTAGATCAGAAGGGCAACAGGCGCGGATCGAAATTGTAATCGATCGGTGCCGTTTTCAGGCGGCGATCTGCCCGAGAACTGCGCGCAACTCATGAAAGTCCACGGGCTTGGTCAAATGAAAATCGAAGCCGGCTTCTTTGCCTCGCTCGATATCATCAGGCGATCCAAATCCGGTCAGCGCCACGGCTTTAACCGGTCGCTTTCGCTTGGCTTCGGCCACAAGGTCGTAGCCACTGCCATCCGGCAGAGCGATATCAGCAAGAACGACATCGAACTCTTTTGAGCTCATAATTTTTCGCGCACTCTCCGCATCATCGGCTACGGAAATCTCGTGTCCGAAATGCGTGAGCAGGTTGGATAAAGCGTGCAGTGTGTCGCCGTGGTCTTCGACGATCAGAATCCGCAAACTTTTACCGGAACTGTATGAATCTTTCGTTCGATCGTTGCTCATTTTTCGTATTACCCGTGAAATCCGTACACCGAAATTCCCGCATCGTCCAATTTCTTTGAGAAATCATGGATCGGTTGTCAGACTTCTCGCGGTCGTATGAATGAGTAAGATCGACAGGCATGACCGACAAGGAGATTGCTGCGGTAAATGATTCGCAGCTGCGTGGCGCCAGTTTCGTTTACATCGCAGCGTTGTTCGCTGCCTTGGGCGGCCTTTTGTTCGGCTACGACACAGGCGTCATCTCGGGCGCACTCATTTTTATCAAGCGCGAATTTGGCCTAACGACTGCAGCCGAGGAAATTGTAGTCAGCGGCGTTTTGTTGGGAGCGACGATTGGCGCGATCTTTGGTGGAAAATCGGCTGATATTTTCGGCAGACGAAGAGTCTTGCTGGTGACGGCGGCGATCTTCGGTATCGGCGCGATCGCCAGCGCAGTGGCACCGTCGCCCGTGATCCTGATCGTCAGCCGCATCGTTCTCGGTTTGGCGATTGGTCTCGCCTCCACAAACGTTCCAGTTTATCTGTCCGAAGTTGCGCCTCCCCACGCGCGCGGCTGGGTTGTCTCGCTTTTTCAACTCGCAGTTACCGTCGGCATCGTAGTTGCATATCTGACCGATTACGCTTTTGCCGGCATTGAGGGCTGGAGATGGATGCTCGGTTTGGCCGTTGTACCCGCGCTCGTTTTGGGCACCGGCATGTTTTTTCTGCCGGAAACTCCACGGTGGCTCATCCGTGGCGGTCATCATGAAGTCGCACAGCGCGTTCTCGTGCGTATCCGCGATCTTCCCGATGTCAACGCCGAGATCGAAGAGATCAAGGCGAGCCTGGCGCAGCAAGCTGAAAGCGGACAATGGAAGGATCTGCTGCGGCGGCAAGTGCGGCCCGCTCTCGTTGTTGGACTAGGCCTTGCCATATTCCAGCAAATTACCGGCATTAATACAGTGATCTATTACGCGCCGAGAATTCTTCAGACAGCCGGATTCAATTCTGCCTCCGGCGCCATTCTCGCGACCGTCGGTGTCGGTGTTGTAAATGTTGCGATGACAATTATCGCGATGTTCCTGGTTGATCGCGCCGGGCGCCGACCTTTGTTGCTTGTTGGTATCGCCGGAATGATCATCACGCTTGGCGTGCTTGGGTTGAGTTTCCGCATCTCAAATCCAGGACAACTGGCGTGGATCTCTGTGATTTGTCTGATGGGTTACGTCGCGTCATTTGCAATCAGTCTCGGACCGATCTTCTGGCTTTTGATCGCGGAGATTTATCCGCTAAAAATTCGCGGTCTCGCCGAGGGCACAGCGGCTACGTTCAACTGGGCTTCGAACCTGATCGTCTCGCTTACTTTTCTGACGTTGGTAGAGAAACTCGGCGCGAGTTCAACGTTTTTTCTCTATGCGCTCGCTTCAGTGGTGTCGTGGCTCTTTGCCTATTATTTCGTTCCGGAAACGAAGGGGCGTACTTTGGAACAAATAGAAGCTTTTTGGAGAGCAAGGCATCGCATCCACAAAACGGCCACGCAAGTTTCCCAGCGTGAGTCGCCGCTGTAGCCACGGCCCCTGTGGGCTGTCCTCCTCTGACGCGAAACGCAGGGCCGAACTGACCGACCACAGGCCGGTGGCTACAACATTTGTGAAATCGCTCTAGCTCAATCGTTCGCGATGGTGCGGTTTCCCCAGGCAAGTATCGGACCGATCGGAACAATTCGTGTCGGATTAATTTCGGTGTGCGTCATGTAGTAGTGGCGCTTGATGTGATCGAAATTGACAGTGTCGGCAATGCCCGGCTGCTGATATAAATCCATCAGGTAACCCTGCAGATTTGGGTAGTCGATGATCCGCCGCAGATTGCACTTGAAGTGGCCGTAATAAACGACGTCGAACCGGACGAGTGTGCAGAAAAATCTCCAGTCGGATTCGACGATCCGGTTTTGGAAAAGAAAACGGCTCTTCGACAGGCGTTCTTCCAGTTGATCAAGTGCTTCGAATAATTTTCGGCAGGCGACCTCGTATGGCCGCTGGCGCGTGGCGAAACCCGCCCTGTAGACACCATTGTTCACATTGTCATGCAGAAAACTGCAGAGCTTCGTGTGTTCGGCTTCGATCTCTTTCGGAAAAAAATCGACGGCCTTGTTTTTGGCGAAGTCATTAAACGCGTCATTGAACATGCGGCAGATGTCGTCCTCGCAGTTGTTCACGATCTTTTTCGTTTCTTTGTCCCAGAGAACGGGCACTGTAACGCGCTCATTGTAGTTTGGGTCGGTTGCTTTGTACGCTTCGCTGAGAAACTGGAAACCGTTGATCGGATCGGTTGATTGAAACGGCGCGCCCGGCGGAATTTTGCCGCTTGGATCGCGAAAGGCCCAGCCTTTCTCGTCCCGGATCGGATCGACGATTGTCATGCCGATCGCTTCTTCGAGTCGCTTAAGCTTTCGGAAAATGACTGTCCGACTGGCCCACGGGCACGCCAACGAAACGTACAGGTGATACCGACCCGCCGCGGCGGGGTAGGGCGTCGATCCATCGCTCGATATCCATTCGCGAAACGCGTCTTTTTGGCGCCGAAACTCACCAGTTTCAGTCTGCTCGTCTGGAAATTGCGCTGTCATAAGCCCAATCAATATCAAAAGAACACGAATCCATAAGGGAAATTTGTTTGTGTCGATTTGGTTAACTCGCGGCTGGCTCCCGTTGACAGCGAAAAACCCGAATGTTACCGTCGCGCGAATTTACGCGGAAGTCCGTAAAACCGGGCTTTCGATAGAGATTTGCAAACCGTGCTAAACAGTCAGGTGTTGGTGCTTAACCGCCTCTGGCAGGCGGTGAATATCTGCTCGGCTCGCCGCGCCTTCGCGCTGGTTTATGCAGGCCACGCCCACATTGTCTCGTCCGATGAGGCGAACAATTTCATGACTCACGATTTCGAGAGCTGGCGCGGTCTGTCGGCCAACGCGCCGGACCATGAACTGGTCACCACGGTCTCATTTAAGATTCGTATCCCCCGGGTGATTGTGCTTCTTGTTTTCGATCGGCTTCCGAAAAAGGAAGTGAAATTTACCAGGCACAACGTGTTCGAACGCGATAAGAACACATGCCAATACTGCGGCTCGGTTTTTGATCGGAGCGAGCTCAACCTGGATCACGTCGTGCCGAGGGATCGCGGAGGAACGACCACCTGGGAGAATGTGGTTTGTTCGTGCATAAGCTGTAATACGCGCAAAGGCAACAGGCTCCCGCGCGAAGCCCATATGAGCCTGATACGGAAACCAAAACGGCCAAAGTGGCGGCCGTTTGTCCAGATTACTTTTGCGGCACCCCAGCACGACCTCTGGAAACATTTCGTAGATCTCGCGTATTGGAACGTCGAGCTGAGCGATTGAGCGCTGCTACTGAAGTAGCCGACTGCTTCGCGCCGTCGTCAATTATTAGTGTTTTAACGCATCCAAAATTGGCTGCGGATAAATGCCCAGCCAGATCGTAGCGATAATTAGCGCGCTGATCGCCAGACGAGACAGGCCGTTCACAGGAATCCTGTCTGTTTTGGCAGAGGATTGCCAATACATCGCGCGAATGACTTTGAGATAATAGTAGAATCCGCAGCCGACAGTGATGACTCCGACTACGACCAGCGCTGTCTGACGGTGCAAAATTGCGGCGTAGAAGATAAAAAACTTTCCCAGGAATCCTGCCGTGAACGGTATTCCGGCCAGCGAGATCATTCCAATCAACATTGCGAAAGCGAGAAAGGGCGACCGTTTAGCCAATCCATCAAAATCGTCTATTTGCTCGCCGGTTTGCTGAGCCACAATGATCAAGACGGCAAAGCTAAGCAGCGTCATGAGCAGGTAAGCAACGAGGTAGAAGCTTATAGCTGACGTATCGAAACACGCCACTCCTATCAGCAAATACCCGGCGTGGGCGATGCTTGAATAGGCAAGTAGTCGTTTCAGATTCGCCTGCGGCAAAGCTGCGAGATTTCCGTAGATCAAAGTAAGCAGCGCGATCACGACAATCAGGCGCTGCGTTTGAGGCAACGCCAGGAAAGGTTGTAACACCCGGAGCAGCACGACGATTCCCGCTGCTTTCGAACCGACGGAAAGGTACGCGGTCACGGGCGTAGGTGCGCCCTGGTAAACATCCGGTACCCAGATTTGGAAGGGTACTGCTGCGATCTTGAAGCCCAGCGCTACAAGGATAAGCACCATCCCTAGCAACGCTGCGTTGCGGTCCGCCGCTCCATTAGCCATCACCTCTGTGATTCGCTGCAGATTTGTCTGACCGGTTACACCGAAAATCCATGCGATTCCGTACACCAGAAATGCTGTCGAAAGAGCACTGAGGACGAGATATTTCGTGCCAGCTTCAAGTGTGGCCGGATCGCGTCTGGTGAAACTGACAAGCACGTAAAAAGAAATCGTTACCAGTTCGAGCGAAACAAAGATGAAAACGAAATCGATTGCTGACACGAGGTACATCAACCCGACACATGTGAAAATGGGCAGCGCGAAAAATTCGCCGAGGCCTGCCTGCGGTGTAGCGCCAGGAAACGAACTGCGCAATACCGGCGCGTAGTCGGTCATTAAGACCAGCACGAAGATTGTGGTCAGCAGTGAGAACTGCTTGAAGAAGATCGACAGGGGATCTGCGGTATAAAAGCTCCAGAAGCCCGTCTCTTGCCCAGTCGATTCACTTGGGGTTACAAAGAAGCTCGCGATGAGAACCACTGCGAGCCCGGCAATTGCCAGGTAGGCCAACGCTCTCTTATCAATTCTTGTGGCAAACGCTTCTATTAATAGGATCACCATCCCGAGCACCAGCACCGTGATTTCAAGTTCTGGCGCCGTAATCATTGTCATCTCGAAGCGATTTGCTGAATATTGTAGCCGCGCCCCTGCGAGGCGTTCTCCACATTTTTGGTAGCGACTCGCGAACGGCGCACAGCGCCGGGGCTACAGGACTCCGTATTTGTGAGATCGCGGTCGGTGGTGAGATAAGTGCGAAGGGCGGGCGTCACCGTTTGCACAAGAGATTGCGGGAAGAATCCGTAGCAAAGCAGTCCCCCGATCACCAATACGACAGGAACCCGCAGCGCGGGGCGAAGGTCGACAACTTCTTTCCATCGCTCGCTCAGAGTCCCCATGAACGTCTTGCGATAGGCCCGCAGCATGTAAACGGTCGAGATCACCACTCCCCAAAGTGCGAGCACCGTTGCGATTTGAAAAATGTGAAAACGTCCCATTTCCCAACCGTTCTTGAACGAGCCAAAAAAGATCATGATTTCCCCGGCGAAATTCGCGAAACCAGGAAGCCCAATTGCAGCAAATACGCCGAAACCAAAAGCAAGGCCGGCGAAGGGCATTACTTTGGCAAGACCGCCCAGTTCATCCAAAACCAACGTGCCGGTTCGCCTGCGTAGTTCCCCTGCCAGTGCAAACAACAACGCGATCGAAAGACCATGAGCAAATATCAGGGCAACAGCGCCGGTTGTGGAGAGAATGGTCGCGCTCGCCATTCCCAGGAAAATGTAACCCATGTGCATCACGCTCGAGTAGCCCAACATCCAGTCGAGCCGTTTCTGCGCGATCGTGACCAGACCGACGTAGATGATGTTACCGAGCAACAACACCACGAGCAGATTAGCCCAATAATGCGCGCCCTCGGGTAACAACGGAATAGCCAGACGCAACAGACCGTACAACCCAAATTTTTTTAACACCCCGGCGTGCAACATTGCTGCAGGCGCCGGGGCTGATGCGTACGCTTCCGGCGCCCAGGTGTGAAATGGAAAGAGCGAAATAAGAATTCCAAAACCAATAAGCAACAGCAAGTAAATATGACGCTGCGCTTCCGCGCCGATTTGACCGAGGCCCGCTGCAGCCGTTAGCGCGCGGATATCAAAGCTGCGCTCAGGAGCGGGAAAGCTTTGGTAAAGAAGTATCAAACCAAGCAGCAAAATAAAACTGCCAATTGCCAGGTAGACTGTGATTTTCCACGCAGCGGCGACCCGATTTCCGCTGCCCCAAATTCCGATCAACAAGAATGTTGGAATGAGTGCAAGCTCGTGGAACGCGTAGAAGAAAAATAGATCGATCGAGGCAAAGGCGCCGATTGCGCCGCCTGAAACGAACAAAAGACAGGCATAGAATGCATTCTCATATCTCTCGATCGTGCCTGTGAACCAGACGGCGGCGAGCGTGACGATCGTGGCGAGTAAAATCATTATGAGACTCAGGCCATCGATGCCGGTCGTGAAACTCAAGTGCCACTCGGGAGATATGGTAAAGGAAGTAACATGCTGAAAATCATGTTGGCCCTGCTTGAGTGAAACGAGAAGAACCAACGTCGCCGCAAATGCTAAAATCGATGCGGCTAAAGCGGTTTTACGCGCAGGCGTGCCAGCCATGATCAAAATGGCGGCAACGATTGGGCAGAAAACGACAAACAAAACCATTAGCGGAAAACGACGAAGTAGATGACAGCAACAACACCTAGCCCGAACAAAAATACGTAAGCTTGCAGATTGCCGACCTGAATTAATCGCAGCATCGCCCCGACTCCCCAGGTTCCGCGACTGCTCCCATCGACGGCCCCGGTATCAATGATCCATCGATCAAAGAAAGCCGAGGCGCGCGCGAGTAGCTCCTGTGTCCACTTGATCAGCCAGGCATAAAATTCATCAAAATAAAACTTGTGGCGCAAAACCTCGACATCGACTGGTTCGCTTGTTCGATTGCGGTAAATGGAAATCGCCAGTGCGCCTCCCACGATCAACGCGCCGAAGGCGAGTGCAGGGATAATGAAACCCGCTTCCTTTTCTGTCGGAAGCAGGAGAAAGTTACGCGCGAAAAATCCAAACCCGCCGAGCGCGGCGAGAATCGCGAGCACGATCAACGGTCCCGTCATCACGAGCGGTGATTCCTTGCTTTGACGTGCGGCCTCGCTTCGTGTGTCACCGAAAAAGGCGACGATCAGCAGACGCACAATGTAAAATGCGGTTAAAAATGCTGTGAACAGTCCCAGAATGAAAATCGGCATGTTGCGTTCGTAGGCGAGCGCGAGGATTGCGTCCTTGCTGAAAAATCCACTGAAAGGTGGAAAGCCTATCAGCGCGAGCGCGCCAACAGCGAAGGTGACAAATGTGACTGGGAGTTTCCGGGAAAGCCCACCCATTTTCCAGATGTTTTGCTCGTGATGAAGCATCACAATGACTGAGCCTGCCCCGAGAAAGAGAAGCGCTTTGAAAAACGCATGCGTAAACAGGTGAAACATGGCCGCGTCGTTCGAGGCAAGACCGACAGCCATCACCATGTAACCAAGTTGCGAAAGCGTTGAGTAAGCCAGGATGCGTTTGATGTCGTCTTGCTGCGTTGCAATTAACGCGGCCATCACAGCTGTGACAGTGCCGATCCATGCAACGACCAGAAGCGCAGTCTGTGATGCCTGGATAACAAACGCGACTCGAACCAACATATAGACACCGGCTGCGACCATCGTCGCGGCGTGGATGAGCGCGGAGATCGGGGTCGGGCCTTCCATCGCGTCCGGCAACCAAACCTGCAGCGGAAATTGTGCGGACTTACCAACTGCTCCGCAGAAGATCAGAAGCGCGATGAGCGTGACAAATGCCGGATGACTTGCCAGGGTCGACATCCGTGGCGCGATCTCTGAGAACACGACAGAGCCTGTCGCCATCCAAACCATGAGGATCCCGATCATGAATCCGAAATCACCGATGCGCGTCGTAATGAATGCCTTATTACCTGCGTCGGCGGCGGCATCGCGAAAGAACCAGTGGCCAATCAAAACGTAAGAGGTAAAGCCCACTAATTCCCAAAAGATGAAGAGCATGACGAAATTGTTCGCGAGAACGATGCCGAGCATCGCGAACATGAAGAGCGAAAGCGCAGCGAAGTAACGGGATTTACCTTCGTCATCCCGCATGTAGCCGAGCGAATAGATGTGGATCGTTGCTCCGACACCGGAAACCAGGACGAGCATTGTCTTGCTTAACTGGTCCAACGTAAGACCGAGCGGCGCCCTGAAGGCGCCGGCAATGTCGATCCAGGTAAACTCAGCTGCGGCGATACTCGACTGAGTGAAGACTAAGCAACTACACGCAAAACTCACGAGCACTGCCGCAATCGAAATAAAACTGCTGAACGCTTTCCATCGCAGTGTAAACAGCGTTATGACGCCCGCGCTAATCAGCGGAGCGAGCAGAACAACCCACGGCAAAATAGAGTTCATCGAATCTCTAAAATTTCAGGCTGCTGATGCCGTTGACATCGGTTGTCTGACGCGCCCGGTAGAGTGCAACGAGAATTGCCAGACCCACGGCTACCTCGGCTGCCGCAACCGTGATGATAAAGAATACGAACACTTGTGCGTTGTAATCTGGCAGCCCGGTTGGACCAACCCGGAATCGCGAAAATGCAACGAGTGAAAGGTTTGCGGCGTTCAACATCAGCTCCAGTGACATGAGGATGATGATGAGATTGCGGCGCAGCATCACCCCGGCGAATCCAGTCGCGAAGAGAATGCCACTTACGATGAGGTAATCGCCGAGTGTAATCATGCTAACGAGGCTCGCGTTTGCTTAAAAGCACCACGCCAATCGTCGCCACTAACACGAGAACCCCGACGATTTGCAACGGCAGATTATACTTTCCAAAGAGTGCCGCACCTATATTTCGAACGTCATCGATCGTTGTTCCTGGTAGCGGTGGAAAAGCCTTGTGCGCAATGTCAAAGTGACCGACCACAGAAAAAATCTGACCTACTAAAATTAGAGCGACAGCGAGCCCTCCGGCTGAGGCCAGCCAGTTGACCTGACGTCTTTCTTCGACGCGAAGATCGAGAAGCATGATGATGAAAAGGAAAAGCACCATCACTGCCCCCGCATAAACCAACACTTGAATGATCCCGATGAAATAGGCGTTCAGCGACATAAAGAGCGCCGAGAGACCCAGAAATGACACAACCAAACTCAGGGCGCTGGCCACGGGATTGCGGTTAATGATGACTGCTACGCCAAAGATCAATGTCAGCAAAGCAAAGATCCAGAAGAGGAACGGTGACATGAGTTATTGGAGTAATAGAGCAGTGGAGTAATGGAGAGATAAATTCTTGTCCCCAACCGGCTCCCCACTATTCCAACACTCTATTACTCCAATTCCACTCATTTCTTCTTGTTCCATTTCAACACGACACCGTGCATGACTCCGCCGATCTCGAGAAGCTTTTCTTTGTGATGCACCATTTCCGCCCGCGTGAAGCCGGTAATGGCGTAGTCCTTGCGCAGAAAGATGGCCTGTTCGGGGCAAACCTCTTCGCACATTCCGCAAAAAATGCAGCGGATCATATCGATATCGAACGCCTCAGGGAATTTCTCGACCTTGACGAACCGATCGGTCGAAGGAATTTCGCCGGGAATAATCTTGATCGCGCGCGGCGGACAAATGAACTCGCAAAGCTGGCACGCGACGCAACGCACACGCCCGCTTTCATCGCGGACAAGAGCGGGCGCGCCGCGATAATAGTCCGGCAGGTTGCCGTCCCATTTTTGCTCAGGGTACTGCATCGTGACTTTCGTGCGTCCCAGCACCAGGTTTTTGAAATGCTTAAAGGTAATGGCCAGTCCAGCAACGATGGCAGGTAAGTACAATCGCTCGCGCCAGTTCAGCTTTGGTCGTGGAACAGTGATGGTCATGATTAATCTACCTCTTCATCTGCGATCCCGGCATATTCCGCTGAATCTTCGGCGATTCGACAACCCAATTGGTCGAGCATTGTGAAAAGCATCTTTACGATTTCTTCCAACATTGCCTTTCCCCTTACAATCGTGTCGCGGGGACGGCAGCGCCGCGCGACAAGGAGATCGAGACACGCTGCCGACTAAGGCGGAGCCATGCGCGATCTGGAAGAATCGACCGCGGTCTTTTCTCGAGAACTTGCCGTTTCCCTCCGCGATATTCAAAGCAATACTGTCGCCCCAACGCTCCAACTGATCGCGGGTAGATGTCTTTTTTGTCAACGACTCGATCAGATCTTGAGACCAGGTCGCGAATTCTAATGCGCGTTGATAGACCTTGAGCTTGTCGTGATGGAATGACATGGGAAGATTAGGTTTAGATTAAGAGGGAGAGGAAGAGGAAGACTAGAGTCGGATAAAGGCCATTATCACTGCGACAATAAAGATGTTGACCAGCGCGATCTCGAAGAAGAAGAGCCAGCCGAGGCGCATTAGTTGATCATAGCGAAATCGGGGCAGCGTCCATCGTACCCACATGAAAACAAAAATGACGACCGCGACCTTTGCGAAGAAGACTGCGATGTTTATCAGACCAAAGATCCAGCCGTGCGACCCATCGGGAATTCCCGGGAAATGCCAGCCGCCAAAAAACAATGTCACGATGACTGCCGACCCGGTGATCATAGCCGCGTATTCGCCCAGGAAGAAAAGAGAAAACTTCATTGAGCTGTATTCGGTGTTGTAGCCGCCAGCAAGCTCTTGCTCGGCTTCGGGAAGATCAAATGGCAGCCGATTTGTCTCTGCAAAAATGGCGATTGTGAAAACGAGAAATGAGATAATCATGGGAATGGCGAGCAGCCATTTCCATGGGTTTGTCCAGTCACCAATAAACGGCGCGATGAACCAGCCGTGTTCGATCTGGTAACTCACCACACTGGTCAGCCGCAAATTGCCAACCAGCAGAAAAACAGGAATGACCGCAAGGCCTAGCGAGAGCTCGTAAGAGAGCATTTGTGCACTCGAACGGATTCCGCCGAGAAACGGATACTTGGAACTAGACGCCCAGCCGCCAATGACGATTCCGTAAACGCCAAGCGACGCGATTGCGAACACGAACAAAATGCCGACGTTCACATCGGCGATTACCATCGGGACTCCGAATAGAGTGCTGCCAAAAGGAACAACGGCCATGGTGATGATGGCCGGCATGACCGCGAGACAAGGGGCGAGCCAGTAATAAAATGTGTTTGCGGCTCGCGGTGTGAAATCTTCTTTTAGCAGCAATTTGAACATGTCCGCAATCGGCTGAAAAAGGCCAGCCGGCCCGACGCGATTTGGTCCCAGCCGGTCCTGAATCGCTGCGCTCACCTTTCGCTCAGCAAAAACCGCGTAGGAAACCATTGGCAGGATCACGAGAAAAAGAATCCCGACGATTTTCAGCAGCGAGGTGATTATGAAAAAGGAATCCATACTAACTAATGGGTTTCCGCAGCTGCTTCTTTACGCACTTCATCGACCTGTCGCCGGACAGCGCGGCGTCTCGCCTGGATCGCAATCGCGAGTTCGATTGCTTCTTCGTCACGGGGATGAGTCGGTGGCAATTCTGCCATTTGCAAAATGTGCACACCGAGATCGCCGATCTTGTTCAAACTCAATCCG
>JBEDUS010000280.1:0-2972 GCA_040414975.1 Candidatus Udaeobacter sp. | reverse complement strand
ATACTAAAGAGCATGCGGGTCAAGAGCAAAATGCCAAAAAGAGTCCCCAGATGAAGTATCGAGCCTCCGACGAACTCAAAGAGCCGCGGATCGGACACCAAGAGGACTCCCGGAACATGCAGCCAAGCAGAGCCTGGTGCCGAGTAGGAGAAAAGACTATTCGCTCTGCCCCATTGCACAATTTCGCCGCGCGTGATGAATTTATAAGCATCATCTATTGGAGGAGCCTGATCCAGAAATGGAACGCGCGACTGCCATCCTTGAAGAACCAGACAAAGCCCGATAGCGGCCACGATTAGCACGATGGCCGTCCCCAGTGCCCGATTCCCAAATCGAAAACGCAATGACGTAATTACCATGCTGCTTAGCTGGGATTCCCAAGAAGATTCCAATTGGCGTTAAGGTTCGCGGTTTTCCACCTTTCCCGCAAGAGGGCCTGAAAACGTTCAGTATGTTTCGCAATCCGCCAGCAGATCGGCAAGAGTCGTCGATGCAGGTCCGACGTGATGAAGGCAGTGCGCAGCCAAATCCTGCTCAGACCGGCAAATTGGGCAAGACATAGCTTTGGAGCGTGGCTTACAGCCGCGGCCAAGCGGCTGCATCACAATGTTTTGGCAACCGCGCTCGCCAACAAGCTGGCGCGCTTCGCGTGGACGGTTTTGCCCCAAAGGCGCGATTACGAAACGCGCGTCGTAACAGAGGCCGCGTAAGAGCTTTGAGCGACCTATAGCGCTAAACAGACTACCGAGGTCTGCGAGTCGGATTGAGGAGATAGAGAAACGGTCTCGCCGTCGCATCTGTGATCTGGAGAACCTATTGGCCTCTTAGGGCCTCTTCGAGAAGAGAGCGATGCGCGCGGATATCGATTATGGCCAAGAGCACCACAGCCCTACTCACGGGCTGGATACAGAAGTGCAAGGCCAATCCCTCACATCGGGCTTGCAACACACGGCCGGTCTTCTAATCATTAGTCCCCGATCCGCGGAAACGGTCAACAATCACTGCGACCAAAATAACAAGCCCAATGACTAGAGTCTGAAGAAAGGATGAAACACCAGCCATGTTTAGTCCGTTCGACAGAACACCCAATACAATAGTGCCGAACAATGCCTGCAACATCGTCCCTGAACCCCCGGCAAGGGCAACGCCCCCAATCACGACGGCTGCCAAGGACTGTAGTTCCAACCCGTCGCCGGCGAGCGGCTGAGCGGCGCTGACCCACGCGGTCATCACGATCGCGGCTATTCCCGCTACAGTGCCGCTCAATGCATATATTGCGATTGTGTTTTTTTGAAGCTTTACGCCTGAGTTGCGTGCCGCCACCGCATTGGAGCCGATCGCATAGACGTGACGTCCGAACACGGTCCTGCTGAGGATGACAGCGCCCAGCAAGTTCACAGCGAATGCAATTGCGCTGGAAATGGGGAATCCGTCAAATTCCCCAAACCCGACGGCATCAATCAGTGCATCGGGTACGTTGTAAAGTGGTAGGCCACTTGTAAGTAGCAGCGCCAGTCCCTTTGCGACGGATAACATTCCAAGCGTCACGATGAGCGGTGAGACTTTGAAGACTGTTATGATTGACCCATTCAACGACCCGAAACTGAGCCCGGTTAGAATCATGACCAGCGAGCCACCAACAAGTCCAATATGGGGCATGGACAGCACACCCACGACACCAGAGAGTGCCATAACAGACGCAACCGAAAGATCGAGACCGCCGCTCAAAACGGCGAACAATTGACCCGTTACAAGAATCTGCAGTGGTGCGAGTTGGCGCGCGAGATTTTGCAGGTTCGCGAGTGACCAAAATCGCGGCTCGATTAATCCTGTCGCGATCCCAATCGAGATGATCAGGAGTGGGAGGCCGAACGTTCCGACTGTACGCCTGGAAAAAAAAGCAGCTCGCTTCCGCTGTGTGACCAAAATGCTCATTTCCACTTACTCTTGCAATCCACCGCCAAGCACCGAACCGAGCAATCGTCCCTCATCTGCGAGCGTCGGGTTGTCAATTTCGTCCACTATCCGTCCAGCGCGTATCGCGTACACCCTATGGCAGAGAAGGAGAGTTTCCGTTACGTCGGTTGAAAGCCAAAGGAAACCAATGCCGGCGTCAGAATAACTTCTGATCTGGTCATAGAGGTCGTATTTAGCACCTATGTCGATGCCCAACGTCGGATCCTCGAGTATGAGCAGCTTTGGAGATATGCCGAGCGCGCGCCCAAGCACGACTTTTTGCTGATTGCCGCCGGAAAGCACGGATATGGGATCTTCAGCGAAAGCGTATTTGACCCGCAAATTGCGAAGCTGCGCAGCCGCGCTATTGCGTTCGAGCTTTGATCGCAACCACCCTTTTCTTGCGAACCTGCGCAGGTTGGAGAGTGTTAAATTCTCGCGAATAGGGCGGCTCGGCAAAATGCCGTCCTGCATGCGATCGCCGGCTAAAAAGCCAACACCATACCGCAGTGCGACCGCTGGATCTTTTGGGCGATATGGCCTACCGAACAATTCCACGACTCCATCTAACTGCCGATGCAGCCCCACTGCTATGCGCGCGATTTCTTCACGCCCGCACCCCACCACTCCGTACAAGCCTACAATCTCGCCTGGACGAACTACGATAGAAACGTCCTGGCAATTTTCGGTCCGCACGGATGATAAGCTCAAAATTTGGGTTGAGACGGGCGGCGTAGCTTTTGTCTTAATCTCCGCAACTCGTTTCTCAGTTAATAGGGAGAGAAGCATATCCTCGGTGGTCTGAGAGTCGACTTTTTGCTGAGCAACAGTCCGACCATCGCGCAGTACGCTTACACGATTGGCTATCCTAATGACTTCCCGCAGATGATGGGTAATGTACAATATGGCGACTTTCTGAGAACGAAGCTCCACAATGAATTCAAATAATCGGCCAATTTCGTGTTCGGTGAGAGCAGCAGTCGGCTCATCCAAAATCAAAATGGCTGGTTCTAGCA
>JBEDUS010000279.1:0-3674 GCA_040414975.1 Candidatus Udaeobacter sp. | reverse complement strand
CGGAGTTCACATCGAGTATTCCCAGCTATGAATCCTGAGGTCTAACCAATCGATGAAGCCAACGGCCCCAACTCGAAATGAGTTCAGCATGTTTGCCACGACACCCTGCCGTGGCTTATCTCTTTCTCGTTAGGCGGCTCAGCGGTGAAGGGCCGTCGATCTCGGCGTCCTGTTGACGTCTGGTCACATCGAAGTACATAACCTGATCTGGAGGGTCGGTCGGCGCCAGCGGTTCATGTCACTTCGCAGATTAAGTCAGCGCGCGAATGCCGGAGTAGATAATTCCGCCTAGCATTGTTCCAACCGCCACTAGAGCGACATCGTGCTTCAACACCGCAATTAGCACAAAAGCCACTATGGCTATGGCGATGGTCGGCCAGTCAACGAGTGCCGGAGGAATCAAATCGAGAGACACGACTGCAATCACGCCAACCACCGCCGCGCTGACGCCCGCGAGGAACGCCTGAATCATACGATTGTCGCGCACTTTTTCGACGTAGTGCACTCCGGCAATCACGAAGATAAACGACGGCAAAAAGACGAAGAATGTAGCTAAGGCTGCTCCAATGACCCCATTCGCGATATATCCGACGAACGTCGTGAACAGCATGAACGGGCCGGGCGTTGCGACGCTAAGCGCCACGCCGTCCAGCAACTGGCCATCTGAAAGCCAATGATATTGCGCAACTGCGCCGCGCTGCACGAAAACAAGCGATGCATAAGCGCCGCCAAAACTCAGCAGCCCTGTTTTCAGAAACAGCCACGTGACTTGGAACAGTCGTGAATCCACAAATGGTATCGCGACGCCAGATCCGCCTATCACCATAGGGAGCGTCGGCGCAATCTTTTTCACTAGTGGCAGGCCTTGATCGACAAACAGATTCAACACCCCTGCGAACAGGAGAATCAGCAAAAAATTAATGTCGGCGCACCGCATTCCAACGAACGCGCCGACAAGCAGGACTGCAAGAAAGAAATTCCGAATTGCAGCACGACCGAGTTTGATGATCCCAGCAGCAATGATGCCGAGCACCGCCGGCTTCAGAACGTAAAGCGCGTCCATGACTTCAGGAAGCCTGCCGTAACGAACATAAAGCCAGCTCAGAACGATCATCGCGATCGCGCCCGGTAAGATGAAGGTGAGACCAGCGAGGATTCCGCCCCACCATTTTCGTTTGAGGTACCCGACGTAGATGGCCAACTGCAGCGCCTCGGGGCCCGGTAGCATGTGGCAGAATGCCATGATCTTGACGAAGCGATCCTTCGACAACCAGCGGCGCTTTTCGACCATGTGATTGAACATCATCGTGATCTGCCCCACCGGGCCGCCGATGTTGACAAATCCAAGGAACAAAAAATAGAGAAACACTTCAGGCCACGACGGCATTTTGTCGTGCTGGTCAGCTTCCTCAGTGTACTTCACGTCGTCTGTATTTTGAGGGTTGCGTTACATATGTATCATAGAGTAATATATATAACAACACGAAGATGCATAATAGAGCGATGCTGATCAGCAACTCGACCGTTTACGGCCGCGGCTATCTCGATCACGTCGAATCCGAGATCAAAACCTTCCTCGGCAACGCGCGACGCGTACTGTTTTTCCCCTTTGCCTTACATGATCGGGACGCCTACACCGTCACAGCCAGAAACCGGTTTCGTGCCATGGGTTACTCTCTCGAATCCGCGCACGAAGCAACTGCTCCACAGAAGGCTGTCGAAGAAACCGACGCAATTTTTATCGGCGGAGGCAACACCTTCCGACTGCTCAAGGCTCTTGAGGATCTTGACCTCATTGAAGCTATTCGCCGCAAAGTAAGCGGCGGAACGCCTTATATCGGCAGCAGTGCTGGTTCGAATGTTGCAGGACCGACGATCAAAACGACGAAGGACATGCCAATCGTTCAACCGCGCTCGTTCGATTCCCTGGGCTTGGTGCCTTTTCAGATCAGTCCTCATTATCTCGATCCCGACCCGAATTCCACTCACATGGGAGAAACACAGGAAGAACGGATTCTGCAATTTCTCGAAGAGAACCACACGCCAGTCGTTGGCATTCGCGAAGGAGCCTGGTTGTTGTGCGCTGACGGTGCCGTGACACTAAAAGGCCAAACAGGCGCGAGAATTTTTCGTCGCGGCCATGCTCCGGTCGAGGTGACGCCTGACACCGAAATCTCCAAGTTAGTCCAAGGACCGAATGCAATTTGAAGGAACGCGTTTACTGCGTCGTAGCGATATCGAAGGCTTGCTGAGTCTGCGCGACTGCATCGACGCGATAGAGGAAATTTTTCGCCTGCAAGGCGAGGGAAGAATTCCGGCGCCTGGAATTCTTGGAGTAAGAGCCCCGGCTGGTGGACTGCATGTTAAAGTGGGGCTGCTGGCGCGCAACAAGAACTATCTGGTTGCGAAAGTCAACGCCAACTTCCCAGGCAACAACGCGCACTTCGGTTTACCGACTATTCAAGGTGTCATTATCGTGTTCGATGCGGAAAACGGCGTCCCACTCGCGATTGTAGATTCAATCGACATTACAATTAAACGCACCGCAGCCGCGTCGGCGGTCGCAGCAAAATATCTCGCTCGAAAGGAGTCATCGATAGCAACGATTTGCGGCTGCGGACAGCAGGGTCGGGCGCATCTTCGTGCTGTTCTATTAGTTTTACCGCTGAAGAAAATCTATGCGTTCGATGTAAACCAACATGCGGCGATTAATTTCAGAAACCAACTTTCGCCTGAGCTAAAGATCCACATCGAACCTGTTCACGATTTGGCACTCGCAATTCGGAAGAGCGATGTCTGTATCACGTGTACAACTGCAAGTGAATTCTTCGTGTGCAAACAAGATGTCAGGCCCGGCACTTTTGTCGCGGCAGTTGGCGCGGACAACGAACACAAACAAGAAATCGACCCGGCTTTACTCGCCTCGGCAAAAGTTGTCGCCGACAGTTTGGAGCAATCATGTGCGATCGGCGATGTGCATCATGGGATCGCTCATGGCCTAATAAGGAAAGAAGATGTTTACGCCGAGCTATGCGAAGTCGTTTCCGGCCAAAAAACCGGCCGCGTCGCTGACGATGAAATCATCATTTTCGACAGCACCGGCGTTGCCATCGAGGACGCTGTAGCTGCGGCTGCAGTTTATGAAAGAGCGCTAGCGAACGGAATCGGCAGCGATTTCGATTTTGCGGCTTGAGGGTATGAAATGGGGGGTCTTTCGCTACAACCCCTACGCGCGCATGCACGCGAGGGAAACCTAAAAAAGAATTGTTTGCCCAAGCCTGAATCCGCAAAGCCGACCCTACCCCTCCGCCTGCCTGCGACGCGCTGTCGTACACCGCCGGGGTCTTTCGCTACAACGCCTATGCGCGAGAAGCAGCCCGAAAAAAGGATTGTTTCTCCAACCCCTAATCCGCAAAGCCTGCCTACCCCCGCAAGACTGTGACGCGCTGTCGTAAGCCACTCTCTCACAAAATTGCCAGCCCTAGAAACTTTACTGAGCGTTCAGAACCGTTTTCGGTGCGGCCTAGCTGATTTCAAGCTGTGCGCTATATGAGGGATAGCCTGATAACGTACATCAGGTGCCGCATGGCGGCGCAGACTGAGCTTCCGCCGCTGTCCATCGGTAAAATGCTGAGCTGCGGTGCGGCTTCGGGTCAGCCGTCTTTTTGATAACG
>JBEDUS010000278.1:0-7539 GCA_040414975.1 Candidatus Udaeobacter sp. | reverse complement strand
GCGTGACCGTCTTCGGCTCGGCCAGAATCAAGCCCGGCGATCCGCACTACGAGTTAACCAGAAAAATGGGAGCGGCGATTGCACACCTCGGGTTCACTGTAATAACTGGCGGCGGCCCCGGCATCATGGAAGCGGCAAACCGCGGCGCCAAGGAAGCGGGAGGCCGTTCGGTTGGATGCACGATCGAGCTGCCCTCCGAGCAACCGACCAACGTTTATCTCGATCGCTGCGTGCGGATGCATTATTTCTTCGCCCGCAAGACGCTGCTGGTTAAGTACTCCTACGCGTTCGTGGTAATGCCGGGCGGCGCAGGCACACTCGACGAGCTGTTCGAAGCGCTCACTCTGATTCAAACCGGGAAGATCAAAAATTTCCCAATCGTGATCATGGGAACAGATTATTGGAAAGAGCTGCTTCATTTCATCGAAACGATGGCGCAGCGAGGAATGATCGCCACAAAGGACCTAAACCTGATTTACGCCACCGATTCGATAGACGAAGCCGTCGCGCATATTCGAAGCAAGGCGATCGAACCGTTCGGACTCAAACTCGTCGCGCATCCGCGGCGACACTTCCCATGGCTCGGCGAGCGCGGTTTATAGACGGGATAAGTGCGGCGTTCAATTGGATCAGCGATGCATTCGGTGAGCGTTGACGTGACGCCAGGACGATTCGTTAGAAAACCAAGCAGCATTTTGCGGCAAGGAAACAGTGCAGCAAACCGCGAGGGGCCAGGATTCACGGGGATTTACCCTGGCCCGGTGGGCATGAATCAGCACGGTGTCCAATAACCGCCTCTCCGCACCGGTGAGTGCTCGCAGTTTGCTGCCAAAGTTTGATTCATCGCGCACAGATAGTCTCGGTCCGGCGTTGGGGGAACCGCCTTCGCAGTTGGCAAAAGCGCGAACCAAGTAGGGACAATCGCCACGAGCCCCGGACAAACGATATTCGTTACTGTTTTCATGTGTTTCTCCCCTTCCACATTCTTCTCCAGAGTTTTGGGCGCGAAGTTTGGAAAAGATCTTTCCAGAAGCGGAAAAATTCGGAACCCTGGTCCGGCATAGGACAGCAAGGGTAGGGATACTTGGGCCGTTGAGTCTACTGGACCTTAGTATAGCTAAACTTTAGTTTAGTATTGGGGCGAAAGGACGGTCTATCTTTGAAAGTTGAGTGACCGATGAGAGGTAACCCGTCCACAGTCCCTCAAGCGACCGGTATGCGACCGCGCAGATCGCAGACCAGAATCAAAAAGTTAAGTGTCCGATCAGATGACCTGTCCTGGTCACTGAACGCTTCCGTTAATTCGGCAACGTTCGGTCAATCGGACCAATTCGGCCACGGAATGCGCGTTCATCTTCTTCATAACGTTGGTACGATGGAATTTGATTGTCTGCTCGACGATACCGAGGTCGCCTGCAATTTGTTTGTTCAGCTTGCCAGCGACGACACAGTCAAGCACTTCGCGTTCACGTGGTGTGAGCGTGGTCAGGCGCGCACGGATTTCGGCAAGGTCTACTTGCTCCTGCCGAAGTGCGTAGCGTTTTTTTAGCGCCACACGAACCGCTGCAAGCAGGTCCTCATCGTTCACGGGCTTGGTAAGGAAGTCGCTCGCCCCGTGCTTCATTGCTTGCGCGCACTTGGCAATATCACCTTCCCCAGTCAAAAAAATAATGGGCAGGAGACTGCCCGATTTAGCGAGGATCTGTTGAAGTTCGAGACCATCAAGGGCTGGCATCGCGAGATCCAGCACGAGACAGCCAAAAAGGTGCGCATCATACTGCGCCAGGAATTCGCCTGCCGACGCAAACCCAGCCGCAGTGAAGCCAGCCGCACCTAACAGGCGCGAGATGGACCTTCGCACCGCTGCGTAGTCATCCACAACAAAGACGGTAGGAGGGAAAGAGGTGCTCACAGTCATTGGTGATTGGTGATTAGTGATTAGCGTTCGCTGCTCACAGCCTCGCCGTTTGACGCACCTATCGGAAGGCTCAAGTAAAACGTCGTGCCGCAGTCGGTGTTGTTTGTAGCCCAGAGCTTCCCCAGATGCGCGGTAATAATGGTGCGACAGACCGAAAGACCCAGGCCCATCCCTTTCGCTTTCGTGGTGAAGAAAGGCTCAAAGATTTGTTCCATTTTTTCCCCGGGAACACCGCTCCCGCGGTCGGTAACAGACATGATCACTCGGCTGCCGCCGTTCTCGGTTCCAGTACGGATAACCAGCCGGCGCTCCGGAGTGTTGCAAGCGGCCATCGCGTCACAAGCATTGACCACCAGGTTGAGTAAGACTTGCTGAAGCTGCACCGGGTCGCCGATAATGGGCGGCAAATCCGGCGCTAGTTCAGTGTCCACAGTGACCTTTTGATTTATCAGATCGTTACGGATCAACTTTAAGACATCTTCCACAACTTTGTTAATTTGGAGAGAATGCTGCTGCACCTCGCCCTTCTTCAACCATTGGCGCAAGCGTTGAATGACTTCACTTGCGCGCTTATCTTCGCTTACAATTTCATCAAGCATTTCGCGCACTTCGGCGAGGTCAGCGCCATTTGCGAGAACTCGCCGCGCAGCCTGCGCGTTACTGAGGATCGCACTGAGGGGCTGGTTAAGCTCGTGCGCAATCGAGCCAGAAAGTTCACCCAGCGTCGTCACGCGCGAGAGGTGCGCCATCTCGGTGCGTTGCCGTGCGACCAGCTCTTCGGCTTGCTTGCGCTTCGTGATATCGACTGAAGCGCCCCGTATCCGAACCGGATTACCATCGCCGTTGAACTCGACGTGGCCGCGGGCGGCGATCCACCGCAATTGCCCGTCCGGCAGCACCAGGCGGTACTCAGATTCGTATTCTGCCCCGGTGCGCAGGGAAGTCTCCACAGCCTTGAGTACAGTTTCTCAGTCGTCAGGATGTAATCTGTTTCGAAAACGACCAAAATCGAGTTTCTCCGACGGTCTAAAGCCAAAAAGGTCGCGGCCTTTGTTCGTGATCCAAATTTCGTCACGCACAAGATCCCACATCCACATGCCCAGTTCCGCGGCGCTGGCCGCGAGCTCCATGCGCATCTGCGACTCACGCAAGTTAGCTTCGCTTGTCTCCAACTCGTGCGCGAGTTTCGCGGTTTGAAGCATGTCGTTACTTAGCTCGTAGCCCATAGCCAACACGATTCCCGAATAGGCGAAGCAGAGGAAAAACGGGACGTCGATGACTCCCCAGATCACCAGTGGAACATGCCAAGCCACAATAGCACCGAGGATCATGCTGCCGCCGACGACCAAAGCGCGTCGCTGGTCCCCCCGCCGCCAGACGGTAATCGTGGCGTCAATGGAAAAGATAAGCAGTAACAGTAGACTAACGCTGCTCAACAGACCCCAGGGATTGGGCGTACCGACAGGCACTGAGACCATTTCGCCTCCCCACCACGAGAAGTGGCGGATGCTTGTAATTGCCCGGAAGTTGATATTCGGCGTCAAAATGAAATTGAGGATGAACACCAAGGTCCTCAAGCCGTAGATACTCCACGCCAGCCATCGTCGTCCCGCGTGGAGATAGAGTCGTACGAAAGCCACGAAGGACAGAGTGAGGACCCACACGGGCACGTGGATCCAACGGATGAGTTTAGCGTACTGTCCAACTGTGTTGGTATGAAGCATGGCTAGCTCGATGAGTGCGATGACCGCCGCCGCGATGGCGCTCCATGAAAAGAGCAAATGTGGCCAGCTCTTGGGCTGCTTGCACCAGACTACGAAACAGACTCCCGCGAGCACAAAACACGCACCCGCATTCATCGACCAGACAATAGTAATCCAAATCATCGGATGCTCCGGCCTGATATTGGCGACCTCTCGCTCATTTTCAGTGCCACGTAGGAGCCGTCTGCGTCGCCATAAGAATGATCCCGCTTATTATGCCCTAGGACCTCGGCAGTCGCTTGTTGACTGATACACCACTCCCACACCGCTACCACCCTGTATGGCTCTATACCCGCGCGAACTGGCGCGCTAGTTTTCACGCATTATGCACGTTTAACAGATGGGTTCGGCCTGCTACAATCGTAAATTTGCGCCTTTTACGAAAATATTAGCCCTTGTCATTCTTCTCCGGAAATCGCCGAGTGAAGTTTTCGAAAAAGTCTTCAGTTGAGGCCTTAGCGACGTTCGACTTAAGCCGTACAGCGATCAGGAGACACCCATGAAGCGGCCGCGCGATGAGGCATGGCCGGGGTCACCGCGCCGGGCTACAACAATCCGATTCAGTCAATTGCCTCTACTTTGCAATTCCTGCGAGGACAAGAAACACGCAACCGACAACGCCGAAGAACAAGCTCACGATCCAGAAGTGGCGTTTCCTTGTGAGCGCGGAGATTGCCGCGATCGCAATCGCGATTTGAAACATCGTTACGCCGCGCGCGAACACTTCATGTTTGTGAAAGTTTAATTTCGCCGCGGCTTCCTTGGCCTCGGCTCGCGATTTGATTTGTTCCTGCTCTTTCTCATAACGATCGCGCTTTGATTGGTCCGATTCGTTAGACGCGCCAGCGAGCGACATTTTTGCGTCAAGCACCGAAGCTTTAATACTTTTCGCCTGATAATAATTCCATTGATCGGACGCTTCGATTTGATTCATCATCGCTTCGTTAGCGTGTTCTCCTGAAAGCAATCCTGCAATAGCAGCCAACACGGCAAGAATAGCTGTGCTCAAGGCTACCCAGGAAATCCAAGCGATGCCGGTGTGCTCCGCTGTCTCCTTTACCTGTTCGTGCAAATGCTCGAGAGGAACTTCTGCTTCTTCCATCTCAGAAGCTTAGGATCGACAATCGGCGATTCAAGACGGAATCATGGAACGGCCCCTACAGAACAAACATCGCCGCGGCTGCGACAAACATCACGATCGTGATGAATCCGACGGCGATTCGCGAGACCCACGAACTCGGCTGACCTTGCATCAGTTTCCAATCGGATGCGACAATGAGAATACCAACAAGCAGGAACGGCGCGAGAACGCCGTTAATCACGGCTGTCCAGAATAACGCTTTGACTGGATTGACCTTCAGAAAATCCAACCCGAGGCCAACTAATATCGATACGATCAGCATGGCATAAAAATGGTGCGCACCGCGCAGCGAACGATCGAGTCCTTGTCGCCAGTGGAATGTTTCCGCAAAAGCGTAAGCAGCCGAGCCGGCAAGTGTGGGAATAGCAAGAAACCCCACACCAATGATTCCAATCGTATAGAGCAAATAAGCAAGCGTACCGGCCAAGGGTCGCACCGCTTCGGCGACCTCTTTTGATGTGTTGATGTCCCTTATGCCGTGTCGATGCAAGACTAGCGCGGAGGTGAGAATGATGAAGTACATCACCAGATTTGAGAAAAACGTTCCGGTGCCGACATCGAGTTTCCGATCGATAATCTCTTTTCTCGTTGCGCCTTCCCGCTGGACTAACAAACGGCGACCCATCGCTTTTTCCTCCTCAACTTCCTGAGAGGCCTGCCAGAAAAACAGGTAAGGACTGATGGTTGTGCCGAAAATAGCAACAAGGTTTTGCCACGCGCCATGATTCTGCGGCCAGGATGGGACAAATGTGTCGCGGAGCACGCTCCACCAATTTGGACGAACGATAAAAGCCGTGATCACGTAAGCGAAGAGAACGGCGGTCAGCCATTTCAAGACCATTGCGATCTGGTAATACCGAAATCGCACCGTCGCGTATGTGATAGCGATGCCAAAGATCACGACGTAAAAATGCGAATTAATTCCCCGATCCAAGGTTGATCGTATTCGCAGTCAACAATCCGATGCTCCAATCAGTAAAAGCCAGCGCGGACCTTTGCGGCCCAACGAATGGCCCAACCCCATGCCGGTCACCATGCCGATGCGGGCACACATGAATTGCACGGCTGCCATGAACGGCCACGTGATAACTGCGGTCCACAGCATCGCCGTGCCCATTTGCGCGCCGACGACCGAATAGGTTGCGATTCCGGATGGATCGTCGTCCGCTGCGCCGGTGATTAGTCCTGGCCCGAGCAGCGAAAAGAAACGCTTGAAGGGATTCAGTTTTTTCGACGCACCTTTCCGAGGCATTCCACAATGCTTTTCGGCCGATTCGCTTCGACGGGCAATTGCCGAGTTTGGCGGCAGTCGGAAATTTCTTATCGCTTTTGGCGCGGTGCTCCTCGGCGTCCGAACAGCGAGCGCTTCGACACAGCAAGGCGGCTACAGCATTTATGAGATGGTGAGACAACAAGCCTTGGTGGAGACTTGATTTTTGCTCCGCATCACTTGGATTGGGGTGTGGGGGCGTTGATGACTGGGCTTCGAGGAACGGAATGCGTTTGGGGGCACAAAACGGTGCGATCACTTTTGCTACGACGCACTGGAGCGTAGTTTTGGAGGCTCAGGGGCAATCGCCAGCGGCACAGGAAGCGCTCGAAAAACTTTGCCGAACCTACTGGCGACCTGTTTACGGTTTCATCAGACGACAAGGCGCCGGCCCCAGAAGAAGAAGAGGACCTTGCGCAGAGTTTTTTTGCGCGCCTGCTCGAACGGCGGGGTCTGGAGACTGTTCGCAGAGAGAAAGGTCGCTTGTGTTCTTATCTGCTTGTATCGCTAAAACATTTCCTGGCGAATGAGCGATACCGCGACATGACTATCAAACGCGGCGAAGGCCGCCGCCTAATTCCGCTGGACGCGTTGGGCGACCGCGAAGGCACGGATATTGCGCCAGGGGACACATTGAGTGCCGATCAGATTTACGAGCGCCGCTGGGCTCTGACTGTTTTGGAGGAAGTGCTGGCGCGACTCGGCGACGAATATCGTGCAGCCGGTAATGCCGGGTTGTTTTGACCGGTTGAAGAAATTGCTTACCGACGAACCGGACCGCCATTCACAAGCCGAGATTGGTGATGAATTTGGAATGACTGAAAATGCCGTGAAACAAGCCTTCCATCGGTTGCGCAGGCGTTACCGCGAATTGTTGCACGAAGAGATCGCCCATACCGTAATAGCGCCGGGAGACATAGAAGATGAGTTGCGCCATCTGGTTGCTGTCTTGCGCGCGCAACCTATTCGAGAATTTCCTGCATTAGTTCGATGAGGCGATGGATAGTTGGAAAATCAGAATGAAGATCGCCGACAGGTTCTGCGGGAAGTGCGGCGCAAAATTTTTTGCCGACGCGCCGCAGGAATTTTGCAGCGCATGTCTGTTAGAGAGTGGATTGGCTCCAAATGGTGCTCTCAGCGCGCACATGGCCTTCAATCATTGCCCAAGCGGAACACCTACCCCGACTCCAACACCGACACCTAGCACGACACCGACACCGACGGCAACGCCAATCCCGACGTAACACCAAGCGTTACACCAAGGCCGGCCTAGGCACCTGGATACTCGGGATCGATAACATTGAAATCGACTTTCAGACAGGTGCAACACCAACACCTAGCTCAACACCTACTTCTACGCTCGGCGCCACACCAAGGCCTCCACCACTCCACACGTTCGTCCCACGCCGCATTAGCGCCGGCTTCGCTGCGATCGGTGATCTGGGAA
>JBEDUS010000277.1:0-7154 GCA_040414975.1 Candidatus Udaeobacter sp. | reverse complement strand
AATTGTACGAGATTGACGTAGATGGCAGGTGGCTCGGCCATTACATGCAGAAGCGTGACCGATGCCCCCAGAGCAGCTGCAATCTCGCCGGTGAAGTGCACCGCTTGTTCGATGAATTCTTTTCCGCCCGTGCAAACAAGAAAACGTTTCAACTGTTGTCGTTCACCGATGGCTACCAGCACTGGTGGCCGAATCGCTTTGATGACTTCGTATGTTCTCGCCGAGCGCCAGTAATGCCCGGTTGCTCCAGTCCATCGCGCACCGACCAGAACCAGATCGTAGCTACTGTTTGATGTTTGATCGAGAATCTGCCGTACCGGTTCGCCCGCGCGCACCGCAATATCCGTCCGCGCATTTTCTGTCCGCAGAGATTGCGCCTGTCGTTGAAGCGCCTCACGCAGTGGGTGCTCATCGCTCGATTTTTCGGCGATGCCAAGAAGAGTGATTTCGGCTTTTAAGGGGCCCGCTAATAATGCTCCCAGTGCGATTGCATTTTCGGACGCCGGCATTCCATCGCTGCAAATCAAAATCTTCATTGAATTTAGAATTTGTGACCGCTGATCATTGTGTAGATGACAATGGCCGCGCCGATCAGTGGCAAGGGAACGAAAGCGAGGCGAATTTTCGGGCCGGCAAAATACTGCGTAGAGATGGCGCCGATCTGCGCGCCAACCGCCGCGCCAGTGTTCATCACCAGCGCGATCAAAATATCCACGTTGCCTTTTACTCCGTGGCTAAATGTGCCGTAACTGGCAGAGATGATGATTTCGAAAAGATCGGTGCCCACGGCGAGGTGCGTGGGAATTCCAAGCACGTAAACCATCGAGGGCATGCGAATGTAACCGGCACCGCCGCCGAGAAAGCCGCCGAATAATCCGCCTACGAAAGCTACCAGCAGGATTGTCCAAAGCGAAATTGCTCTTATCCCCGACGTTGGCAGCGAGATCATGGGCCAAATCCTCAGGCGTTGAATGGCGCGCGTCACAGGACCAAACGCCGAATGGTCTTCTTTTGAGTTGGCTCCTTTTCCAGCGGCGCGCTGGGATCGTCCCTTTGGCGACAACAACGTCTTTCGGCTTTCCCACGTCATGAAAGTCGAAATACTCAGGTAGACAACAATCGAGACGACGCTTACAACAAAATTGACGTTGCCCGCGCGCTTCAACATTTGGATCGCCTGCGCGCCGACTTCCGCGCCTAAGATCGTTCCGACTGCCATGATCCATCCCAGACGACGATCGACGTTTCCCAAGGCGCGGTGCCGTCTTACGGCTACCACCGATTTTCCCACGATGTGCGCCAAATCGGTACCGACTGCGAAATTCCAGTCTAAACCGGCAAGGCGGAGAGCAGGGCCCGCGAGGAAGCTCCCGCCGACTCCGAAAAATCCGCCAAGAATACCTACGAAAAATCCTACTACGGCCAAATAAATAGGACTGATATGGGCGCCTGAGATTGGAAAAAACATGGCGTCACTCGGAGCGACCTCGAATGAGTCGAATCAAAAACGTGGTGATGGCTTCGAGGAGAACGGCTTGTCCGATGATCAGGAAAATTGCAACCGCGGCATAGAAGTAGCGGTGCTGAAGTTCGAGCCGGTACAGCCATTGTCCCATCAGGTTCAACACCAGAAAAAAATAGGCGACGACAAGAACGGTGTAGATTGCCAGCTCGATCGCAAAAGCGCGTACGGTTCTGGCAGTTTCTTTTTTCATAAGAGAGGGATTGTTAAGGCGTTACATGGTTAAGTTCCATAAACCAATCGACTGCCATTTTGCGATGATAGGCTTTCCGCTTCAACGCCTTACCCATTAACGCGCTGCCAGCGTGTAACGGTTGCGTCCAATCGCGTTAAGGCGCAAATTATTTTGCAGATGGAGCGTTTCTTCCTAACGTTGCCAATTCATTTTTAGGGAAAAAGCCATGGCCGATGCCGCGAACAAATACGCCGAAAACGTACCGGGCAAATTCTATGTTGATGACCAATGCATCGACTGCGATTTGTGCCGCGAAACCGCGCCGGCCAATTTCAAACGAAACGACGACGGCGGCCATTCCTACGTTTACAAACAACCGGAAACACCGGAAGAAGAAGGACTGTGCAAAGAAGCGATGGAAGGCTGTCCCGTCGAAGCGATAGGCTGCGACGGAGCCTGAAGAGAACCATTAAATCGTTAAAGTGTTGAAACGTTGAAGCGGTCGAGAACGCACGGATCGCAGGCTATCGACTATCAGCCATCCGCTATCAGCCAAACGCCCATCGCGCTCAGCATCGCAGGCTCCGATAGCAGCGCGGGCGCTGGTATTCAGGCTGACCTTAAGACCTTTTCAGCACTTGGTGTTTATGGAATTACGGCGGTCACATGCATCGTCGCGGAAATTCCCGGAAAAGTTTCAAGGATTGAGCCAGCCAGCGCGAAAATTGTTCGCGATCAAATCGAAGTGTTGACAAGAGGTTTTAAGGTCGCCGCGATCAAGACTGGTCTGCTCTGCTCTGCAGAAATCATCTCCGCAGTCGCAAAGGCCATACGGAGCATAGGCAAAATGTTTCCATCACGGATTCCGCTCGTAATTGATCCAGTCTTTGTCGCAACGAGCGGCGATTCTCTCCTTGAGCCGGAGGCTATCGAAACTTACGAGCGGGAATTGTTTCCACTCGCCAGCCTAATTACGCCGAATCTCGACGAAGCGGAACAATTGCTGGGAACGAAAATTAAAGATCGGCAATCCATGCGTTTTGCCGGAAAAAAGTTAGAGAGGAAATTCGGGACCGCTATCCTTCTCAAAGGCGGTCATCTGGCGGCCGACGTCGCTATCGATCTTCTGTTTGCCAATAGGGAAATTCTTGAGTTTTCAGCGCCGTTCATTCGCGGCGTGGCGACTCATGGCACCGGCTGCACGTATTCGGCGGCGATCACGGCCGGTCTGGCCAAAGGCCTCTCTCTTGAAGAGGCCATCACACAGGCCAAGAAATTCGTGACCGACTCAATCGCGCGACATTTTCGATGGACGTCACACTTTGGCACTGTGCAAGCCCTCAGGCATTTGATGTGAGACAGCAATCCTGTCTGCTACAAAGATTCGCAGGCAAGATTACCTGCGTCACGGTTTCTTCTCCCAGCGCTTTAACTGCATCGCTTCAATCGCGGCGGCAGTTTCGGCCTGTTTTTTGCTGCGGCCGCCGCCCTGACCAAGAATGATTCCCTCCCAAACAACTTTTGAGACAAACGTTTTCTCGTGCTCAGGCCCGCTTTGCGAAACTAATTCATAGACCGGGCTGCGCGGCGAGATGCTCTGCAGCAACTCCTGCAGTTGGCCTTTGGGATTGATGTCTACTGGTGTTTCCCCGAGTTGCTCGAGATCACCGCGTGTCTGCACCAAAATGAACTCCTTTGCCGCTTTGAGGCCGCCATCGAGGTAGATGGCGCCGATGAGCGCTTCAAAAGCGTCCGCCAAGGTGGACGTGCGACCCCTGCCGCCACTGCTTTCTTCGCCGCGCCCCATCAAAATGTAGCGCCCCAAGTCCAGCGTGGCAGCATGTGCCCGCAACGCTTCGCGAGAAACCAGCCGCGAGCGTAGTTTCGTTAGTTGCCCTTCGGTTTCCGCTCGAAAATGGCGAAATAGATATTCCGTGATAACGAGCTGTAGAACGGCGTCACCCAGAAATTCCAAACGCTGATAATCGAAATGATACCGTTGCGCTTCATGACCGAGGCTCGGATGCGTGAGCGCCTCCGCCAGCAAAAGCGAGTTCCGAAATTTGTAGCCAATGCGTTCTTCGAGTGGTGTCACTGCCTTGCCATTTTGAGCGAAATCAAAAAATCTCTCAACTCAGTATAATGGCTGCGGTTTACCTAGCGAGAACAAGCTGGGCGGTAATCGTAATATCAGGGACTACCAGATCGTCGAAGACGAAGTCTGCTATCGTTTTTGGTAAACCTCGAGCGACGTGACCACATCCAATGCCCGCTGCAACACGGGGTCGTGCACTGGCGGTTTTTCTGGCGCGCGGCCGCGGTGGTGCTGTGCCGCCTCGGCCGCTTCGACTTCGGGATTGGTCCCAGCTAACAAGGCTGCCTCGTTCATATGCGGGCGGCCGCCTTCGTAAACAAACGGCCCCATTCCATTTTCGGCGCTCAACTGGAAAATCTGGCGCTTGTCTCCCATCGACATCTCGACAGGCAAATCGGGTTTCAGGCCCTCTGGAAACAATGATCGACCCTCCGGAGAAACCATTTCCGCAGTGGCAACGCGTAGAATTTTGCCACTCGGCAACGACAAATCGGAGTACTCAACTGCGCGACCGGCAGTCGTTTGCCCGATGAGCAGGGCCTTGTTGTAGAATCGCAATGCAGCAGCGATAGCCTCCGCAGCACCAGCCGTATCACCATCGGTGAGTACCATGACCAGACCCCTAAATGTCGGATCACGATCGGAACTAAACACCCGGTCCTGACGTCCCGTCGGCTTGCGCAAGGTAAAAAGCATTTTGCCTTTGGGGCAAAACCGCTTCGCAAATTCGGCGGCCACCGACAAATCACTCGTTGCTGGACTGGCGCGAAGATCGACAATCAGCGCGTTCACGTCTTTCGCGGCGAAATTGCCGAGGCTCTTGTCCAACGCCTGAAGATTAGCTGCGTTTAATGAACCGATGCGCACGTATCCGATGTGGCCCCCAATGACCTCATTGTAAAAAGCGCTCGGCGGTCCCGCCGGCGCGTTCTCCCTGGCCGCCAAAAGTGCGACGCCGCGCGGCAACCGCATTATGAGGCCTTCAACAGTCGCCCGATTCAACTCGGCCTCAGTAATTTCATCCGGATTTGTAAAATTGGTTCGTAACAGCGTGATGACTGCCTGCAGGTCAGCCGGACTGAGAGAATTGACCAGGTCTTCTACCGTCGGGCTGGCTGAGGGCGAAGGCGATGATAACGCAGACGGTCTTGCGGATGTGGCAGCCTTGCCTGGAGGCATGGCAGTCCGCGCCGGAGCCTGCGCCAGGGCGCTTATAGCCAGGAACAAGCTAATGAAGGCCAACGAGGTGAATTGATGCATCAGAAATAGGATGCCGACCTATAACGCATTTTCTAATTGCGCGAAAATTCGAAATCCGATTATCGAATTTGAAATTCTTTCAATTGGTTACACCCAGGGCAATGTCGTGTCGATAATGGCAGTTCTCGAAATGAATGCGGGAGACAGCGTCGTATGCGCGTGCGCGTGCGGCTTCGACCGTTGATCCAAGTGCGGTTACCGCGAGAACGCGGCCGCCAGCAGTCTTAAATTCACCGTTGGCGCGTTTAGTTCCCGCGTGAAAGATCTGAACACCTTCGAGCTTCGCCACGTCGTCGAGACCCGAAATCGTTTTTCCAGTTTCGTATTTTCCGGGGTAACCTGCAGACGCGAGAACGATTGTGACGGCAGCGCTCGCATCCCATTCAATCGCATGCTTGCTGACGTTTCCATCAATTGTCGCTTCCAATAGCGGTAGCAGATCCGATTTCATCCGGGGTAAAAGCGCCTGTGTCTCCGGATCGCCGAAACGGCAATTGAACTCCAGTACTCGCGCACCTTCGTTTGTAATTATCAAGCCGGGGTAAAGAAGTCCGCGAAATGTGATTCCCTGTTGCAGGAAACCCCGAAGCAGCGGCTGCATGATTTCCGACTCGAACTGGGATTGCAGCTTGTTGTTCCAGTTGTTGGCAGGGCTGAAAGCGCCCATCCCACCCGTGTTCGGACCCCGATCGCCGTCCAGCGCCCGCTTGTGATCGCGTGCCGATTCAAGCAGGCGATAGCTGCTTCCGTCAACCAGGGCGTGGAGAGAACACTCCGTCCCACGCAAAAAATCCTCGATCACGATGCGCCGACCTGCATCGCCAAAGCGGCCCTGATCCATCATCTCGTTGATAGTGGACTTTGCTGTGGCAGCATCAGCGGCAATGATCACGCCTTTTCCCAGAGCAAGGCCGTCCGCTTTAATCACAATGGGATACTTCAGTCGCTCGCAGTAATGGAGCGCTTCGCTGCTGTGGGAAAATGTACGCGCCCCGGCTGTAGGGATTTTTTGCGCGCGCATCAGTTCTTTCGCGAAAATTTTCGACGCCTCAATGCGTGCCGCCGATTTCGTCGGTCCGAACAAGCGCAATTTCTGAGCGGCAAAAAGATCGGCAATCCCTGCAGCAAGCGGATCGTCTGGACCGACGACCGTCAGGCCGATGCGATTTTCCCTCGCAAACCGAACCAATGCTTCTAAGTCATTGGCTGAGATCGCAACATTCTCTGCAATTCGGGAGGTGCCTGCGTTTCCCGGCGCGCAGAAAATACGCTCCGCGCCCGAAGATTGCTTCAGTTTCCATGCAAGCGCGTGCTCACGCCCGCCACTTCCAATGACCAGTATTTTCATTAAGGATAGAATCGCAAGTGCCACTTTAGGTGCCGCCGAGTCTGCTGCAAAGCGTGTTGCTCGGAAACGGCGATGGCACGTTTCAACCAAAAGTTGACTTCCCGGTTCTGGATGTGCCCTGGCAAATTTCCGCGGCGGATTTTGATGGCGACGGAAACATCGATCTTGCGACAGCGAATGCGGGAGGAGGGGGCCTTGGTACGACGATGAGCGTATTGCTGGGCGATGGCCAGGGAGGGTTTGCACCCGCAGTGAGCTACTAGACAGATGACGACCCACACACAGTAGCAGTCGGCGATTTCGATCTGAACGGTCATCCTGATCTTGCAGTTGTCGCCGCCTTGTCAGACACCGTCGCGATCTTTCGCAACGCTACAGGACTTCCAACACCTACGCCTTGCCAAGGCGTAACACCGACGCCCACACCAACTGCAACTGCGAGCCCAACTCCAACAGCAACACCTACGCCACGTGTAACACCACGGCCGCGACCAACTCCCCGACCTCGCCCGACTCCCCCGCGTTAGGAAAAGGAAATCTATCGAAACCCGTGGTTGAGGAGCAATCACGGTGGGTGGTAGGGACGCAGCCGCGTCGCGGCGTCCCTATACTTCACTCCGATGGTGATTCAGTAGGAAGGACCGATAATTCCAATTTCTCGGTGTGCCGGATCACTGTGAGCCTCGCGCTCACGCCAATTTGTTCGCCCACCAGAACCTTGTGCAGATGATGCACGCTCCCGATAGGCTGATCA
>JBEDUS010000276.1:0-9982 GCA_040414975.1 Candidatus Udaeobacter sp. | reverse complement strand
GGCAACATTTTTCAGAATGCGCCCACGTTTCCTTTTGCTGAGCGAAAGGAGCAGGTTGGGACGTGGGGCGTCGAAACGGATTACGAAAATGTGTTTTTCTGCGGATCAAGCGCCCATCGCGGTGGCGCCGTCAGCGGAATTCCCGGACACAACGCGGCGATGAAAATTTTGAAACGGGGTTGAAAGAATTGTGACCAGCGCGCAGCTCCCGTGACAATCTATTTCGACAATCCAGAGTTCGACGGACAATTTCTGCGCGCGCTCGATTGCGTGCCACTCGGCGCGCAGATCGGCGAGGGGTGGGCGATAGCGGCACAAATCCAGCCAGGCGACACGACGGGCTGGTATAACGCGTGGTCCGGCTACGCCGATCGATTGTACCAGCTCGCGGTCAAGTCCCGCGCCGCCGGGCATCGGGTCAGCGCGCGCGACGCGTTCTTGCGCGCATCGAATTATTATCGCACCTCGTACATTTTCATGTTCGCGCTGCCCGTCGATCCGCGTGTCGTCGGAGCTTATGACAAGCAAACTGATGCCTTCCAAAAAGCTGCCGGGCTATTCGAGCCGCCCATCGAGATTCTCAAGATTCCGTACGAGAATACAACGCTGCCCGGTTATTTCATCAAACCCGATGCTAGCGACGCGGCGCGCAAAACTTTGTTGTGCACGGGTGGATACGATGGGACGTGTGAGGAGTTATTCTTTAGCATCGCCAGTGGCGCGTTGGAACGCGGTTACAACGTCTTGACCTTTGACGGTCCCGGTCAAGGCGGCGCGCTCGTTAGGCAAAAATTGCCAATGCGGGCGGATTGGGAAAAGGTCGTAACACCTGTGGTTGATTATTTGTTTATGCGCCCGGATGTAGATTCGGCTCGCATCGCGCTTTACGGTGGCAGCTTTGGCGGCTATCTCGCGCCGCGTGCGGCGGCGTTCGAGCATCGGCTTGCCGCGTGCATTGCGGATGCTGCCCTGTTTGACCCCGCCGCGCTGAGTAACAAAATGTTCCCACCCGATATTGCAAGCGCCCTGGCGAGAAATGATGTCGCGGTGCTTGAACCATTTTCAACAAGCTGCAAGAGGACACAACCCAACGCTTCATCCTTGGACGCGGCATGTGGGTGCACGGCGCGACGACACCGTTGGAATACTTCAAGATGTTCCAGGCGTACTCACTCGCTGATGTAGCCAGGAATATCCGATGTCCAACATTTGTGGACGAGGCGGAAAACGATCGGCGGCGCGGCGGCGGCAAGGATTTGTACAACGCATTACAATGTCCTAAAGAATATGTGCTCTTTGCCGCGAGCGAAGGCGCTGGTGAGCACTGCGAGGCAGGCACGCGCGAGGTATTTTTTCAAAGGATGTTTGACTGGCTCGATCCGATCCTTGCCCGATGATTGTGTCATTCGTCGTCGCTGATCTTGCGATTGCGTGTTTCAACTCGTGCGGGAACACGGCGAGTAGCGAGTGACGAATTACGAGTCGCGAGTAACAATGTTTGAAATGAAAACGTCGAACACTAATCCCGCCGATGTCGCCTCGATCGATGCAATTATTACGGCCGCGTACGATGCGATTTCAGGTCCGGCCGGGAAAAAGCGCGATTGGGACCGAGAACGTTCGTTGTATTATCCAGGTGCGCGTCTAATTCCGACCGCCAAGCCAGGCGCGACTGACGGTCTTGCACCCCAAATACTCGACGTAGATGGTTTCATCGCGCGTGTGGAACCATACTTTGCCGAGCACGGGTTCTTTGAAAAAGAAATCGCACGGCATACCGAACAATTCGGACACATTGCTCATGTATGGAGCACCTACGAATCACGTCATAGCGAGGACGATCCCGAACCGTTCATACGCGGCATTAATAGCATACAATTGTTTCACGACGGCAATCGCTGGTGGATCCTAAATATATACTGGCAGCAGGAAAGCGACCAAGAACCAATTCCGGAAAAATACCTTTGAATTGGTAGCATATTAGCTACAGCTGCGGGACAGCCTGCCGCCAACACGGCACCGCGTATAGCACGCAATCCGTAGTCAAGTAGCGTCCGGGCATGTGACCGATCGGCCTAACCAGACAGAGATAAGCCACGGCTATCGTTGAAAAACAATACGGCGGGAGTGCGTGAGCGCGTAGACGCAAATCGCACTAGGGAAGCCGGGAACCGAGACGAAGTCGAGGGTGGCGCGACAAGGTTGCTAGCGTTCAGTCGATCAGGGCCCAGCCCGCTCGCGAAAGCTTTCGGAGTTGGTTTCATCGATTGGTTGGACGGTGGTTGCATCGAGGACGCGCTGTCGCATGTAAAGAAATAGCGGTAACCCGAAAGAGACTCCGACGACGAGAGTGGCAAGAATCGGCAGCCAGACGTGGCGAATGGCAATTGTTTTGCGCTCGGTACAGATGAACACAAATAGGACAATTGCGGAGAGAACAACATCGAGACCGAAGAAGGCTCCAACTCTTGTCGCAAATAACTCGCGCACGAATAAGCCGACCTGGAGTCCATTCTGCAAAAGCCATGGGATGAACTGCGCGTATGGAACAAGGACTCCAAACACGCACAACACGAGGTAAAGATGGCGTAGTCGCATCAGAAAAGGCGTAATCGTCTAACGACCCCTCAGCGACGGCGCCCACAAGGCACACTGATTGCGACTACAAGAGCCCGCCGCCGTTCTCTGGAGCGCACGGTTGGGCCGCGTTTGAAATCTCATACAAGCTCCTCAAAAATGTATCTGCGTCACTGAAATCAGGGAAGACACAAACAGCACCCTCCGCGGACAATCGTGTCGCCCGACTCCCCGTGCCAATACCAATGAATGGAACGCCAACACTCCGACAGGCACGAGCATCCCAAACACCGTCACCAACATACACGGTGCAGGCAAATGACTCACCATATCGTTCGGCTGCCCTTTGCTTGGAAAGCCTCATGATGGACTCTCTGTCGAGCGCGTCATCCGCCGATGCCGCTGGATGGTCGTCAAAGCGCATCACGCGCTAGCCATCTTCAGGCGGCCGGAATCACGCCAACCTCCGGTGGCAAGCGACACGCGATGCAGCCTGCCCCGTGCGAAGTGGGACAACAAACTTTCAGCCCCAGGAACTGGTGCAACTGGAGACTGTGATAAAGCGGCAGCGAGCAATTGAATAAAATGCTGGCGAAATCGTGAAACCTCGGGCGCGGTCGGTGACCGGCCAGTGCGTGACGTGAAAACATCGTGAAAGATGCCGGAATCCGTCGTGCGTGAATAATGTGACCAAGCCGTGTCGATGTCGGCGAAACCAAACATGTCCTTGAATGAGCGAACGAAGCACTCCTCGTCGAAGTTCATGGTCTCGGTAAGCGTGCCGTCGATGTCGAACATGACAAGGTGCATGGGGAAGCGGCCTGACGAAAATTAGGCAGCAAGTTGCAATTTGTTTCTGCCTTCGATAACCAGATTCGCTGCGTCGCTTGGTTACGTGTGGACGCGGCTGTGAGGTAAAAGATGGAGCAACAAAGTTCCATGAAAAAAGCAGCGCTCATAGTGGACGATCGACGAGGACAAATACACAACCCGTTTCGGAATGAACATCGGCGTGCACAGATCCTATACTAGCCACACTCGCCCAGCCGCGACATAGATGTTGGCCTCCTAATGTGAGCTCGCCTTCAAGCACGTAGATAAATTCCGGAGATTCATGTCTATGCAGCGGAAGTCGTGCGTCGGGCTCGAGTCGGACGATCTGCATCTCCAAGCCAGCGGTAACAGCAACGTCTTTAACAAACACCCCCGCTGCGAGGATTGATGGCTTCCACGGTAGATCATCGCAGCGTAAACATAAAAGCTGACCGGATTCGAGATTATTCATTTAATTCACCTTTCCACCTAACGAGACAGAGATAAGCCACGGCTATTGTTGAAAAACAATACGGCGGGAGTGCGTGAGCGCGTAGACACGAATCGCACTCGGGAAGCCGGGAACCGAGACAAAGTCGAGGGTGTCGTGGCAAACATGCTGAGCTTGTATCGTAATGCGGCCAGCCTGCTCGCGAAAGCTTTCGGAGTTGGCTTCATCGATTGGTTACGCCTCCTCTGTGGCAAAACACTCACGCACCGGTGGCAGAAGGACATGGCGACAACTGCGCCAGTCAAGAGCAGCATGAACGTGTTGATCGTGGGCAAAAATGAAGGTGGCGCAGATAGAGAGTAGTGCTGCGGTCGGAACGCAATTACAAGCAAAGCAACTGCGACAAGCAGAACAAAATCAAGCGTGCCCAGCGACGAAAGAACCACAAGCCTGCAAGAATGATAAGTAGCGCCACCACGGAGACGGCATCCCCCACAAGGGAGACAAACGGGTGCAGTACCGTCAAAGAATTCACATGTCCGAATGATCCCCAGCCGAAAATCCACTCCGCGAGCAACCAGCAGCCACGCACTAGTAACAGCGCACGGTAAATTGCTACGGCGTTCATAGGCCTAACGCCTCCAAGCTCAGCGACAGAGGCTGGCGAGGTCAAGCGCGAAGGTCCGAAAAGAGCCGACCGCCAGCCTCTGTCCGCTGGAGCGCATGGTTAGGCCAAGGGGGATTGCACCGCAAATTTATGATTTGACTGCTAAAGGTTTTCCAATCGTGTTAATATCTCCTTGGCGGTTGTCACTCTTGCAGCAATGGGGAAGCGCTTGTTAGCCAGCAAGACAACGCCGAGCTTCTTGACGGGAACGAAGGCCACGTAGGTTGAAAATCCGTTGGTGGACCCCGTCTTGTCGATCAAAACAGCCTCCTGAGGCCGTAACGGCTGATCAAGCTTGGTCGCTGGATTGGCTTCGAGGATCATGTCGTTCGAGTTGCCTGCCAGCAGGGTCTTCAGTTCCACCGGGTAAGGATATTGCTCCCAGACCAGATCCTGCGTCATGCCGCCGACCTGAAAGTAGCCGGTGTGCGTGTCGGTGATTGCACGTTGCCACTTTTCGTCGAGCGCCAGCATCCCCATGTTGGCCTCAATGAAACGCAATAAATCACCGGCGGTTGTCCTTACACCATACGTTTCGGCGGCAAGGACTCCTCGAGACTGCCGGATTGGAGCGTCTTTGACCGTATAGCCCTGGGCGTAATCATCTGTCCGGGCAGCGGGGACATCGAGGTACGTGTTCTTCAGGCCCAAAGCAGGAAATAATTTGCCTTCCATCAACGTGGCGAAGTTCTCGTGGAGGCTCGCGGCCGTGATCCTGCCAAGCAACCCTATCCCCGGATTACCGTAGGTCCGGTACGTTCCGGGAGCATGGGTAGGCTTCCAGCTTTGGAAGTACCGCATCAGATCATCGTCGTTCGTGATGCTTTCGGGCACTTGCAACGGCAGGCCGCCCGGGGTGTGCGTTCCCAGGTTGAGCAAACTCACCTCATCAAAATGACTGCCGCGCAGAACCGGGAGATATTTGCTCGCGGGATCGGCCAGCGACAACTGTCCGCTGACTTGCGCGTAGGAGGACAGTGTGGCGGTGAACGTCTTGCTGACGGAGCCGACCTCGAACAGCGTGCGGTCGGTAATTGGCTTCCCAGTCGCCCGTGATGCGATGCCAAAGTTGAAGATGTAACTCTGCCCGTTGCACACGATGCCCACCGCCATGCCGGGTATCCCTTCACGCTCCATGAGCGGCCGGACCGCTTGTGCAGTGGTTGTCTCGATGCCGGACTTCTCGTTGTCAGCCGCACAGCTGTACGTCGGTTGCAATAAGCCAATGCACAAAGCCACTATCGCGGTGTTAAGGGCGCTCATCTCATCAATGGTGTCTTCTGAGCCTAACGAGAAGTCGACGGGAAAATCCCGCCTTTAATTACAGGTTTTTCCGGCCTACTCCGCCAGCTTGCTGAGGAGGGATTCGACGAAAGTGAAGTCATTTGCGGTTTGTTTTAGCGGGAAGAGCAACGCGATACGAGTGCAAAAGATCCGCTTAGACTACCAATTCGGACGAATGTCTGACCCGTGCGCCGTCCCTATCAACGCACACCAAAGGCGCTGACTTCTTTAGCGAACCTGTCGAGGGCCACGCCGGCATGCTCGGGCGCATACCGCAGAGCAATGTACGTTTCCGAAACTTGGCGAATGCGCTCTGATTCGTCAGGCAACAACTGCGCCGCGCGCGTCGAGAAATCTGACGGTCCTTCGCATGGATCGCGCTGCACACCAAGACCCGCGGCTTTTTGGCAAAAACGTTCATACAGCGCCTTCACCCGGTCGGCACCTGAACGAGTACGCGATTGCATCCAGACGAAATAAATTACGAGCAATGCGACTGCGACGATCAGGATTTCCATAGTGAGAACGAATGGCCCGCGGTTCGCCAGGCCAACGGAGTCCAGCAATACCTCTTGCACGTCGGCGTCGAAGGCCAGCACCCGCGTATCCCACTCGTAACCGAGTGCTTCCCAGCCAAAGCGAACGTCAGTGAACAAAGCGGACCAGGCCAATCGCGTCACGAACTCGCTTTGGCGAGCGTCCATCTGCCCGGACGCGATACGACTCTCCAAAAACGAGTTCAAGTCGAGACTCGCGCGCCCGGGCGCGACTGCGGTAGTTGGATCCACTCGCGTCCATCCGCTGTCTGGAAGCCAGACCTCGCACCATGCATGTGTGTCTGCTTGTCGCACAAGAAAGAAATGGCCCAGGTCGTTGTACTCACCGCCCAGGTATCCAACGACGACCCGAGCGGGAATTCCGGCCAACCGCATTAAGGTAGCGAAACTCGCGGCGTAGTGTTCACAAAAGCCAACACGACGATGAAAAAGGAACTGTTCCAAATCGTTCTTCCGGTATTCGCCTGGCGACAGAGAATAGCGAAACCCTTGTGTCCCGAAAAACTGGAGCGCGCTGTTTACTGTGGCGCGCGGATTGGAATTCTGTGCTGTCCAGGATTGCGCCAACGCACGCACGGCCGGACTAATCGATGACGGAACCTGGAGTGCTTCCCGACGTTCGGCCGGCGTCAATTCTTTCCCTGCGGTCGCCAGAGATGAAACGACTTCATATCGGCACGCCTTTCGAATTGTCTGAGCGCTCCAGAGATAATCGCCACGGACAAGGATCGCACCTGGCGGAATCTTAAACGGCCGGTCGAGCGCAAACATCCAGCGCTCACCATGCGGCGCGAGCGTAATCCGCTGTCTGATTGTGTTCTCGCTGGACGATTGCTTCGTTGAACCAGACTTGGATTCCACCGCAGAAGGCGCCCGCCATTCCATTCCATTGCAACGCCACATAACCACGCCACGCCAATACATGGGACCAGGAGGCTGAATTTTGCTGCCGGGAAACTCCGCGCGGAAAGCAATGTTCGAAGAATTTGCAAGCGCTGCGATGCTGCCGGGAGAGAGGCGATCCGAAAAACCGGTGCCTGCCACACCGGCGGCCCGAAAATCGAAGCGTAAGCCAGTATTGATTCGGGGAAACAAAACGAACAAGAGCACAACGAGCGGCGCCGCTTGAACGAGAAGCCGGCATGCCGTACCGAGCGGAGGCCAGAACGCACCGGGCGAAAATCCGCGATAAAACTGGATCAACGAGGCAAGCAGCAACCCGAACGCGGTCAGCAAGCAAAGCGCAATCGCGAAGTCCTGGGAAAGAAAAAATCCGCAAAGACAAAGAACCCATCCCATTAACACCATCACCTGGAATTCGCGCGCGGTATGCGCTTCGAGAATTTGAGTGACATCAGCAGGACTAGAAGCGGCACCGCCGGCTCAATGCCTTTCAGGGAACCGTAACTAACGAAGATGGCAACGAACGCCGCCGCAGCGAGCATCAGTTTCAGAGTTGTGAAACGAAGCCGGTATCCTCTTGGCTCCATCCAGAATTTCAGTGCAATCGAGAGCAGAAAAACACAGGGAACCCAGTTGACGAGAGAACCGAACGTGGGAGGCAGTGTGAAGAGCAACGCCGCCGCCAACCAAAGCAGCCGTCGCCGAGGAATACTCCTATCTCTCTTACTGTCGGTCATGCTTGTGCTCTCGCTCCCGCTCTTACTCATACTCCCTTTGACTCGAACAGAGTGAGCGCTCGCAGACACTGATGAAAATGGGGTTGCCCAATCCCAGCCGGAATCTCGGTGCCAGGGAGACGGAGGCCATAGGGACGTCGCGCGCGTTCTGCTTCAATGACCCAAAGCGCGAGTTGCGACAGTTTTTCTTCCACATCGGCAGAGTGGAGAGTGGAGAAGTCGAGATATGCGACTCCTTCCGCTTCAGCTGTGAATTGTTTTGTCATCAACGGCTGCCCCCGGGCGACGGCTTTCCAATCGATGTGACGCTGAGATTCGCCGGGCACGTACGCGCGCACTCCCGCAAAATCGTCGCCTTCTCGAAGGTCCGTCAGTGGCTGGCTGTCACTTCCGTGCACGAAGCTTTCCGGGAGATGGGCGTCTCCAGCAGGCTTGGGATAGACAAGATAGCTCTGAGAAGACGCAAACCTCCTTAAGAAGCGAACGAAACCGAGTGGGTAAGCACTCGTTAGGCATAAATCTCTTATCTTATATGCACCGCGGCGCTGCGCTGGAAATCGCAAGGTTACACGGGCTGCTTTATTGGCGGGAATGTAATCGATGCGCTGCCGCTCTCTGTTTGGGCCCGGAATGCCAGCTCAATGCCATGACGCGTTGCGCGTGAGCAGTTCATGATCTCAACCGGCAGCGATACCTCCTGACCCGCAAATACCGGCCACACGGACTCCAATGTTACTGTCACGCCGGCGAGATTGATCAGGGTGTGGGGAATCGAAACGAGAAATACTGCCGTTAACGCGAAAAGAAGAAGGTAAACTGCCGCATTATTTTGACTCGACGCCGCGTACCACATCGCGCCCAGCACAAACAGTAGCCCGGCGAAACCTGCGGTCGGATAAACGAGCGGAAGTTTTCTGGTTTTCACGGGAAAGTCATGTTTGCCAATTCCAGTTTCGACGCTGACATGAATGAAACCCAATGCACGGCGATGAGCCGCCTCTGACTTGGTAGGGAGAGGAGGAGAGTTGATTCAGAACGACGAACAGGTGCATGCCCTCAACCCCTCACCTAAGTCGTCTCCCCTTGTCGAAGAGGAGCGGCGAGCGAAGACATAGCACGTATAACCAGAATGGGAACTTCGTCGCTTTCACGGGACAGGCACGCTGTGAAGCAAATTATCAGCAAGCGTGCGTCCGCTCTGGCCGGGTTGTTCGATATCGTGTCCCAGCCGATGCCCCATGCCTGCGATCCCCACAGCTTGAATATCTTCGGGAAGAACCATCTCGCGTCCGTGCATCAGCGCCCATGCTTGGGACGAGTGCAATAGCGCCAAACCTGCGCGCGGTGACAAACCGGTGCTGTGACGCTGCCGTGACGCGTCGAGCAGATCCTGCAGATAATCGAGCAGGGCGGGGGACGCGTGCACCTTTCGCACGTTCATTTGAATCTCGATCAAGGTCGGCGGGTTAATTACCGGCTTCAATTCCTTGAGCATGTCGCGGCGATCCATGCCCAGAAGCATGGCGCGCTCGCTGGCTCGGTCGGGTACGCCCAACTCGATCCGCATCAGAAACCGATCGAGCTGAGATTCAGGCAACGGAAAAGTACCGACCGCATGTTGCGGATTCTGTGTCGCGATCACGAAAAACGGCTCGGGCAACTCATAAGTCACCCCGTCGATGGAAATCCGGTGTTCTTCCATCGCTTCGAGCAGCGCACTCTGGGTTTTGGCGGTGGCGCGATTGACCTCGTCGATCAGCACCACTTGCGAAAAAAGCGAGCCGCGATGGAACACGAAACGCTGCTTGCCCTGGTCGAAGATGGAATTGCCAAGAATATCGGCTGGCAGCAGGTCGCTGGTAAACTGGATTCGCTGAAAGGCGAGTGCCAGCGACCGTGCCAGCGCCTGGGATGTCTTCTATCAAGAGATGACCGCGCGCGAGCAGACAAGCGACCGCGAGCTTAACCGCCTGATTCTTTCCTACGATAACTT
>JBEDUS010000275.1:0-2289 GCA_040414975.1 Candidatus Udaeobacter sp. | reverse complement strand
CATCACACTTCGAGACCTAATCGATGAGGGCTTGCCAGCGCGCGCGGGCCTTGCCAAGCCGACCGATGCCCCTGGCGAGCTAGCCTGGAATCAGGTGTGGAAGATGGCTGCCCATCCTGACGATCGTGACCGCATCCGGGCCGAGCGTCGAGACGGATTTTTGCGTCGGGCGCCGTTCGACATGGAAGCGCGCATGTTGTTCAAGAACGGGCAGTATCGCTGGCAACTCTTTCAGTACAACCCGCTGAAAGACGAATATGGTCAGATCATCCGCTGGTACGTGACGGCAACCGACATCGAGCAACGTAAACAGGTCGAAGAAAGAATACAGAACGAGAACTTGGTGTTGCGAGAGCAGATTGATCGCGACTCGCTGTTCGAGGATATTGTCGGCTCTTCAGAACCGCTGCGGAGAGTGCTGACCCAGGTCGGCAAGGTGGCGCCATCGGACTCCACCGTGTTGATTTTGGGTGAAACCGGTACGGGAAAGGAGTTGATTGCCCGCGCCATCCACAAACGTTCGAAGCGTGCAGCGCATGCATTCGTTGGTGTGAATTGCGGCGCGATCCCAGGGTCGTTAATCGCTTCTGAGCTTTTCGGTCATGAGAAGGGTGCCTTTACGGGTGCAACACAACGGCGTCTAGGCCGCTTTGAAGCAGCGAGTGGCGGCACGATTTTCTTGGATGAGGTTGGCGATCTGCTGCCGGATGTCCAAATAGCACTACTCCGAGTCCTGCAAGAACGTGAGATCGAACGCATCGGCTGCGACAAACCGATTCCGGTGGACGTGAGAGTGGTGGCCGCCACACATCGCGATATGGAGAAGCTCGTGAGCGAAGGCAAATTTCGCCAGGATCTGTTGTACAGGCTGAATGTTGTGCCTATTGAGATGCCCTCGTTGCGCGAGCGGGCGTCCGATATTCACTTCATTGCTCGGTTTGGACGAAACGCTGGAAAGAAGTTCAGCACAATCGATGTGAAAACGCTGAAACTCTTGCAGGACTACGAGTGGCCAGGCAACGTTCGTGAACTACAGAACGTGATTGAACGCGCAGTCATCCTGAGCGACTCGGATGCCTTTGCCGTAGAGGAGACGTGGTTCAAGCGAGAGCCCTCCGAGTTTCTTCGTCCGAGGGTCGCTCTCAGCGGTGTACTACTGAAACAGGAAAAGGAAATGATTGAAGCTGCACTCGCCGAAAGTCGCGGCCGGGTTTCAGGGCCAGCGGGCGCGGCTGCCAAGTTAGGCCTTCCTACGCGGACACTCGACTCAAAAATCAAACGCCTGGGAATAGATAAATACCGCTTCAAATCCATTTAATCGGGTCCTTTTCCCCTACCTAACAGGAATTCCTGAAAATTCAGGACGATCACCAGCCCTAAGTCGCTGTGACTATGAGCATTGTTGAATGGCCTGATCCTTGCATTTGGCAATGACGCGTTCGGGCCGCGCAGCGATGACACTGAAAATTGACCGATTTTCTGGGAAACGCCGGACTCGAACACGCCACTCCTGACAAGGAGAAAATGCAATGAACATGGTCGATCTCTTAATAGCAGACGATCTCTTAATAGCAGACAGCGGCGCTAACGGGAGCGCCGTAATCGGAATTCCATGCAACAGAGCGGATGTGTTCGGGGCTGCTACGGGAAGTGCATACACGAGCGAAGGCGCAGACCTAATTGAGCGTTGCGAGCAGCTGCGAACGGCAAATATTCAATTGCGGGCGCTTTACAAGGAATTGGAAGATGATCTGGCCGTCGCAGCTCGCGTGCAACGGCACCTTGAGCCAAAGCCCATTGCGTGGGGTTGCGTGCGTGTTGATACGTTTTCGCAGCCGGCTCGCACCGTTGGTGGCGACTTTGGAGTGGTTTGTCCACTCGATGATCAGCACCTGAATCTCTTGGTCTGCGATGTCTCGGGCCACGGTATCAGTGCGGCGCTTGCTGCCAGCCGCATTTTCTCCGAGGCGAACGCGCATCTCCAAACCGGCGCCCCGTTGAGAGAACTGCTTTCGACACTGAACCGCTTCGCGCTTCAAAATTTCAATAGCTCCAGCTTCTTTTTTACCGCCGCCGCAGTGCGGCTCGACCGTTCCGGACGTCACATGGTGTTCGCCGGCGCCGGGCATCCGCCTTGCATGCTCATCAAGCCGGGAGCAGTGCCGCTGCTTCTTGAGGCGCGTAGCATGATGCTCGGTGCTCTGCAGGACGCCGTGTATGATGAACCTGTGATCGAGATGGATCTCGAGCCCTGCGATCGCATTCTTCTTTACACGGATGGGGTCACCG
>JBEDUS010000274.1:0-6099 GCA_040414975.1 Candidatus Udaeobacter sp. | reverse complement strand
GGGATTTTGCGGTGCCACCTAAGAGTCGTTGATCATTCCCTCGTTCGGGATAGAAGGTAGAGAATAGCGGGAACCTTCCTGGAAATATGCAGCGTCGGTCGTCGCAGCAACGTCTGCCCGCCGTAGTGCGTGTTGTCGTGCGTCGACCAGAGCAAAACGCTTACAATGCCTCGACACCCTTCTTCATAAAGCTACGACGCGCCAAGTAGCGACGCTGGAATACAAGAAGCTCCGTAGGTTGTTGCGCTGCCTAGGACGGGGCACGCGCAGATAGATTTTCGTCAATAGACTTAACCAACTCTTGAATGTCGATTGGCGTGGCGAGAAATGGATGGCCGTCGATACGAAGACCGGCGTTCGCCTCGGCCCTCGTGACTCGCGCAGTAACGAAAATGATCGGCCTGTGTTGGAGGTCCGGATTGGCCCGAATTTGTGCCGCGAATTCGCCTTCGTTTGCCTCCGGCATGACTACGTCAAGGGCCATAAGGTCTGGGCGAAAATTCCGCGCGCTCTGCTTAGCCTTGGTGGAGTCATTTTCTTCGAGAACCAGGTAATCACCTGTTTGTTCAAGAAGTAATTTAACCAGATGAGTCGTACCCCCTTTTATTATCAATAATCAGGATCCGCCGCTTTTTGTTAATCCCGAAGCCTGGCGCTGAATTGCCATGGGGAATCGACCTCCGTTTCCCGAGGTAGGAAGTCTACTTCTACTACCTTGTTCAAATCTTTTTTTCGATGACGTTGTCGTTTTGCTGGCTTCTTAGCTGGTCAGCCAAGTCACAAACCACGCGCCTAGGAACCCGATTACTAAGGCGATTAACGGACTCGAGATTGCGAACCAAAGCGGAATAGCCTCGTGCAATGGAAGAGAATTTCGTCTTCGGATATGCCAAGTGGTTGCAGTTGCGATTGGAATTCCCGGGCGACCGGCTACTTCTTGGGGCCCTGTTTGATCAAAGGGCTGAATCGCTTTCATGGCTTCAAGTGTCGATGACCATTGCGGCCCGGCTAATGCGCGTGCGTGGGATTTTGTGATGCCACTGAAGAGTTGTTCGATGCTTCCTCTTTCGAGTGAGCGCTTAATTTGCGAGATGTTTCAATCTCAGGAGGCAAGTCGCCTCAGCCTGCGAATGAATAAACGGGCGAAGTAAAGAATATCGAGGAACGTCTTTCGAGTAACCTATGCAGCTGGATCAAGCTGAAACCACCTCCGAAATATCTGATCGAACACTGACAGGCTCTTCGTTAACGATAGCCGCCGGAGATAAGCAGCGTTTCACCGGTGATCCAGCCAGCATCAGGTGAAGCTAGAAACACCACAGCAGGAGCGATGTCGTCTGGCTGCCCGATCCGCCCCAAGGCGCTGTGTGATTCAAACATCTTCTGGAAATCGCTTCCAAGAAAACCGCCTGCGCTCAACCCCTCGGTTTCCACCATGCCCGGGTTAATCGCGTTGACGCGGATTTTGCGCGGTCCGAGCTCCTTGGCCAGCGATTTGGTGATTGTATCAACCGCTGCTTTTGTCGCGCTGTAAACCGAGGCGACTGGAGGCGCCGACATGCTGGCGCTTGAGCTGACATTGATAATGCTTCCGCCTTCTGATCCGAAATACTTGGTTGCCTCCTGAATTGCTAAGAGCAAACCAAGGACGTTTACGTCAAAATGCCTGTGGAAATGTTCCTCCGTAACCTTCTCCAGTGGAAGAAACTCGTAGACACCAGCATTGTTAACGAGGATATCGAGCTTGCCGAACGCCTTCCTGGTTTCAGAAAAGAGACGTTCGATTTCGGCTTTCTTAGCCAGGTTCGCTCGCACTGCGACTGCTTTTCCGCCTTGCTTTGTAATTTCGTCGACTACACGGTCGGCTCCTTCCTTGCTCGACGAATAGTTGACGACTACACCCGCGCCTTCGGCAGCGAGACGTTTGGCGATTGCAGCTCCGATCCCTTTCGACGCGCCAGTTACGATAGCAACTTTTCCATCAAGTTTTTTGGCGTTTATTTTCATAAAGATTTATTTCTTTCCCCATAATTTTAACAGCTCACACAAGCGACGGGCCTAGTGCGAGTCCGGTGGTGAAGAGAGACCAAGGAGTTCTGCAAGGCGGGATTCGTAAGATTCACAGGTAGGACAATCTCCGTCGGGCTCAACCCATTCTGGGTGCTGAACGCGAAGAGCGTCGTGGATTTGCCGTTGAAGTTGGAAGAGACCCGTTTGACTTTCGTTGGTCATTCTGCCATTCGCATTGTCTTGATCGTTCGGCATTCGAGTTTCGTCACGCGTTGGTTAGCTCCTTTATGATCGAAGCATCAAGACGGATGAGAGCCGCAGCAGTGTTGTCTTCGAGGTGTTTTACTTTTGAAGTTCCCGGGATTGGTAGCATCACAGGAGATTTCTTCAGCAACCAGGCGAGAGCTACCTGGGCAGGCGTCCTCCCAAGTCCCTTCGCGATTTTTACCAATGGGCCATGCGGTTTGGCGAGATCGCCCGTCGCGAGCGGGAACCATGGGATAAACCCGATCCTCTCGCGAGTGCAATAATTCAAGACATCTTCGGAATCGCGGTGCGCTAGATTGTACTGGTTTTGCACTGTGGCGACGGTAACGATGCGACGCGCTGCTTCGATCTCGGCAACGTTGACTTCTGAAAGGCCAACGTGCTGGATCTTGCCTTCCTTTTGAAGATCTCGCAGAACTCCAAACTGATCCTCGGCTGGAATCTTGGGATCGATACGATGCAATTGGAACAGGTCGATTCGTTGGACACCTAATCGTCGCAGGCTCATCTCACATTGCTGGCGCAGATATTCGGGTCTCCCCAACGGAACCCATTTACTGGGGCCAGTGCGAGCAAGGCCTGCCTTCGTGGCGATCACCAGTCCTTTTGGATAAGGATGCAATGCCTCGCGAATCAGTTCTTCGCTTATATAGGGTCCATAGGAATCCGCAGTGTCGATTAGGTTAATTCCGAGCTCGGCTGCACGGCGCAACACTGTGATGGCTTGCGCACGGTCGGCTGGCTCGCCCCAAACACCGGGGCCAGTGAGTTGCATCGCGCCGTAACCCAACCGGTAAACCGGAACGTTACCGCCGATTGCAAAGGTGCCGCTCTTTGTGGCAGGTCTCTTGTGCGCGGTCGCCACAGAAGTCGGCTTGGTAGGTCCCATGTGGTGCTTGATAGCCTCGATAGTCCTGCTCATATGTGCACCTCCTTCTTCCCTTTACTTTTGATTTTACCGATGTTTTTCGTGCCGGAGCTGTGTGGGGTAGCGTGCCATTCTGGTGTGCGCTCCTTGCTCGCTTTCGCCAGGGCGCCTCGCACACCGTTGGCGTCGAGGTCTGTGGCATACACTGGCGTCCCGGGTTGTTGCCGCCAGGACTCATCCAGTCCACCAGCATCTACGCCATCAAATCCGAGCTCGTCGATCAATCGCAGCACAATGGTCTTCGCTGCGGCATCGTCACCAGCGACCGGCAGCGCGATACGCCCCGTGGTCCCGGGCGGCCGCCCCAGTTTATATAGATGCTCGGCGTAAATGTTGTTGAATGCTTTCACCACTGGGCGATCGAGTTGCTGTTCTACCCAGCGACTTTCGATCATGCCGTTCTCGATTCCGTCAATGCGCCCGTCACGTTGCCGTGGATAATAATTGCCTGTGTCCACCACAACGACATTCTTTGGGGTCTTTGCGAAGAGGCCTCCGGGCAAAGAAGGAACGTTCCTTAGAGGAATCGTGACTATCACGACGTCGCCAGCCTCGGTCGCTTGCTCGACGGTAACTGGAGTGGCGCCAGTCTCCGCCGCTAAATCCGCAAGCGTTTCAGGTCCCCTTGAGTTAGCGACAAAAACCTTGTGGCCCAGCGCAGCGAAACGACGAGTGAGGGTGCCGCCGATGTTGCCCGCTCCAATGATTCCTATTTTCATATCGGTTCTCCCCTGACAGATTCGTTTTAGCTCTCCTTAACACACGCTCGAGTCAGGTGAAATGTTCCGCCATTGCGCATGCGAGAGATTTTTCGCTATCCCAAAAGAGATAATCTTCCGGTTGCGTCGCATCGCAAGCGATAGCCCTTTCGGTGCCGCAGTTGAAGCGAACTAAGCTCTTAATTTGTCGCCGCTTTTGATTTTCACAATTTCTCCATCTTTGTGTTACCCGGAAGATCAGATGGCCGTTCCCTTGGAACCAACAGCTTCTGTGCGCGAGTCGCTTGTGTGGCTTGTTCAGGCAGATCAATTCGGGCGTTAAATCTGATCTGATCAAAGATGAGAACCTCGGTCGCGATGAGCCAGATTGTGAAACAAACCATCAGCGATCAGCCGCAAGCACTATGCGTCAATTGCGGCGGCCGGCTGAGGCTTCGTTTGGCTGACCTGCGGCGCTGGTTTTTCTTTGCGCCCAGCGAAGAGCCGCTCGATCACGTAAAATGTCACTGGTATAAGGAAAATCGCGATAGCTGATGCCGCGATCATTCCGCCGATCACGGTTGAGCCGAGTACTCGACGAGCGACGGCACCGGAGCCGGTCGCAAACCAAAGCGGCAGAAGGCCGAAGATGAAAGCAAAGGAAGTCATCAGAATGGGGCGCAAACGCAGGCGCGCGCCTTCGAGCGCAGCATCGAGCAGCGGTTTGCCCTTTTCGTATTCGTCCTTGGCGAATTCGACGATGAGGATCGCGTTCTTCGCTGCCAGACCGATCAGCATGATCAGTCCGATCTGCGCGTAGATGTTGTTTTGCATCCCGCGCAACCAGAGCGTGAGGAACGCCCCAAACACCGCGACGGGCGTGCCTAACAAGACGCTGAATGGCAGTGACCAGCTTTCGTAAAGCGCCGCGAGAATCAGGAAAACAAACAGGAGCGACATGCCGAAGACTGCGGCCGGCGAGACGCCCTGCTGCGCTTTCTTTTCTTGGAACGACATTCCTAGATAATCGTATCCCATCTCGTTAGGCATTGTTTGCCGGAAAACTTCTTCCAACGCGTTCATTGCTTGATTCGAGCTAAAACCAGGCGCGGCGGAGCCATTGATTTGCGCCGAGCGATATTCGTTGTACCGCAAGGTGAATTCCGGGCCTGCGATATTCTTGATGCTGGAGATAGCGTCGAGTGGCACGGGATCGCCGTTCGAATTGCGAACGAAGAACTGCCCCACATTCTTCGCATCGGTGCGGTAATCCCCTTCGGCCTCAATGTAAGTTTGCCATGTTCGGCCGAAACGATTGAAGTAGTTCACGAAAAATCCGCCCATGAACGTCTGCAGCGTTTGATATACCGAGGTGAGATCGATTCCTTGCTTGATCACTTTATCGCGGTCGACGTTCGCAAAAACCTGCGGCACGTTCGGCAAAAAAGTTGGAATCAGCGTACCGAGCTCGGGCCGTTTGCGTGCTGCATCTAAAAATGTTCTCAGGTTTTGCGCCAGGAAAGCGACATCTTTTCCTGAGCGATCTTCCAATATGAATTGAAATCCGCCGGAAGTGCCCACCCCCGGAATCACCGGTGGAGGGAAGGCAAACGCGATCCCTTCACTGAGACTTGCGAGGTATTTGTTCAGTCGCGCCTTGATTGCGTCGTATTGTTCCTCGGGCTTCGTTCGTTCGCTCCAAGGCTTGAAAGTCACAAAGAAAAACGCGTGGTAGGTGTCGGACACCAGGCTCAACAGACTAAAGCCGACCACACTGGTCGTGTATCGCACGCCGGGTGTTTTGCTCAAAAAATCTTCGATCTCTCGACAAACCTTGTCGGTTCGTTCAAGCGAAGCCGCGTCTGGTAATTGCAACGCGAGAAAAACATAGCCTTGATCTTCCTCCGGCAAAAAGCCGCTCGGTAATCGCGATCCAAACAGTCCCGCACCTACTGCGAGCACCGCGAGCAGCCCGAAGCTGAGCACCGCTTTTCGAATGGCGAAGCGCGACCAGTTCACGTATCCGTGATTTACTCTTGCAAAGACACGATTGAATCGATCGAAGAACCAGCCAAATGGACCCCACGCCTTTTTCTTAGGGCGAAGCAGCATGGCTGAGAGCGCCGGGCTGAGCGAGAGCGCGTTAAACGCGGAGAAAATGACGGCGATAGCAATCGTCAGCGCGAACTGTTGATA
>JBEDUS010000273.1:0-6639 GCA_040414975.1 Candidatus Udaeobacter sp. | reverse complement strand
AAGCCAACGATGCAAAGTATTCCAAGTCGCATGGCGGAATAGGCAAGCAAAATGTGCCGCTTTTGCAAGAGGAACTGAAGTTATGCCGCAGTTGCCAGCGAGTCTATTGCGGCGAGCCGATGTACGGTTTTATGATGCTGAAAGTAAGCAATGAGCGCATCGCGGGTCTGTACGGGATGCCGAATGCAATTGGACTCCGGTCGCTCAAGGAGCGCGCGCAATTTCATGAAGTGATGTCCGCCGCTCCGGGCATCGAAACTGTTCAACGCAATGGTGTACTTCTTGTTGCGATCCAGCGGCTCCCGGTTGGCCAGGGTCATCGAGACGATTCGGCAGTGGTCGCCGCGACCTTCTGTCTTTACTTCAAACCAAAGCAGGTTGCGCTTCTCATGGCTGATGAACACTTCTTCCATCGCTGCCTTTATCTGGTCCGGCAGAAGGTGCGCTGTGACAATATAGTTTTCGAAAGGGATCAGGCTCCAGATGTCGTTAACCGCTTTGGGGCCGGCGACCAAGTCCGTCTTGTCATCAAAGGTCCCGTGCATGACGCCATGAACGGCCACATTTCGTTCCAACAACGTTTCCATAATCGCCGCGCCGATCAGCCTCTCGACGTCACTTGGTCGGCCCGGATCGCTTCTAACCCGTAGCGTCTGGGTCAGTTCACCAATCGGCTCTGACAGCGCAGCGTCCGATTCGGCAAGCTCTGATTTCGCTCGTGAAACAACCACGCGATCAAAAGGAAACCGTTTGTCCATCAGCTCGCAGATCGCTTCCCGACGGAGCAGCTTTTTAGATTTGCGATCGAAGAGAAGATCGACACGTCCCACGTGAATCCCGAAGTGATGTGCCTGAGTGAACAACGCGCCATTCGTTAGCCTACTTGGGATGTCCTAGTGTGTATGTCCGGCGATAAACACTCCGATCTCCGGAAATTCCGACGTCAACGCCATTACCGTATTGGCAAAATCATCGCCGACGGTGCGCGTCTTTAGTCCCATATGACCGGTTAACACAATCGCATCCGCACCTTCGCGTTTCGCACTCGCGATCGCGCGACGAACGGGCTCCACGGGATGCGGAAAATCGAGCCCTCCAGTTAATTCCGGCCAAAGCCAAAACGACATCCCCGGCGTGGTGACGCCGATGATTGCAAGCTTGATTCCAGCAGCTTCCTTCAAAATGAACGGCTGAATTCTCGCAAACGGGTGCTTCGCATCTGGAAAGTCGCCGGCCGGCTTTCCTTCCATCAGCATGTTCGCGGCGAGAACCGGCATGTTTGATTGCTGCAACGCATGCTGGAAGCACTCCATCCCCCAATCGAATTCATGATTGCCGACGACCCAGGCGTCGTATTCGAGATGATTAAGCAGATCGACCATCAACGCGCCCTTGTTTCGGAGGCTGACGTCAGTGCCCTGGTACACATCGTCGGCATCGATCAAGATCGAGTTGGGATTGTTAGCCCGCCATCGCCTGATCCGCGTCGCGCAACGCGCCAATCCGCCGCGATCTGGATTTCCGTCATAGTCAGAGGTTGGCAGAATGTGGCCGTGCAAATCGGTTGTGTGCAGGATTGAAACGCACACTGTATCGGGATTGAGCGCCGCAGCAGCGCTCGCAAGCATCGGGACCGTGCTGAGCAGTCCCGCCTGGCTGGCAAGTTTCAGAAACTCCCACCGGCTCCAAGACTTGTCTGCGTCAAACATCTGCTAATTCAATGGGCAGACATATCAGCGCCGCAGCAGTCAATATCCCAATGAAAATGCTGAGAGTGCACCACCTTGACCGTAAGACCGTTTTGCTGACAGTTCGCCATGCTTAGCGAGAATGGTGTTGCCGATTTCAAAGCGAACCTTCGTGGCCGACTGATCGAACCGAGTGACCAAGACTACGATGAAGCCCGCAAGGTTTATAACGGAATGATCCACAAGAGGCCCCGGTTGATCGCCCGTTGTGCGGATGTGGCGGACGTCATTAACTCAGTAAACTTTGCGAGCCAGAACGATCTGCTTGTCGCGATCCGCAGCGGTGGACACAACGCTGGAGGCTTGGGAATCTGCGATGACGGGTTAGTCATCGACTTGGGCCAGATAAAGTTTACGCGGGTCGACCCGACAGCGCGCACAGTCACTGTTGGCGGCGGATGCACATGGGGCGATGTGGACCACGCGACACATGTGTTTGGACTCGCAACGCCTGGCGGAATCATTTCTACGACCGGCGTTGGCGGATTGACTCTGGGCGGTGGAGTGGGACATCTGACCCGCAAATGCGGATTGAGCGTCGATAATCTCGTCTCGGCTGATGTAGTCCTGGCCAATGGCAACTTTGTTGAGGCAAGTGCTGATGAGAATACCGACTTGTTCTGGGGGCTTCGCGGTGGTGGCGGAAATTTTGGCGTCGTCACGTCGTTCACGTTCAAACTGCACGCGGTCGACATGATCTATGGCGGCCCAATGCTGTATGAATTGAGCGATGCCGCAGATGTGATGAAATGGTATCGCGACTTTATTCCGGCGGCTCCGGATGATTTGAACGGCTTCTTTGCCTTTCTCACTGTGCCGCCAGCGCCGCCTTTCCCCGAACATCTGCACATGAAAAAAATGTGCGGCATTGTCTGGGCATACCCGGGGATTCAGGAGAAAGCAGAGGAGACATTCAAACCGATTCGCGCTTTTAAGAAGGCTGCCTTGGATTTTGTAGGTCCCCTGCCGCAGCCTGCGTTACAAAGCATGTTCGATGCACTTTATCCTCCTGGCCTTCAGTGGTATTGGCGCGCTGATTTTGTCAATGAATTGAGCGACGAGGCGATCGCCAAACATATCCCGTTTGCACAGGCGCTTCCCTCGATGCATTCCACCATGCATATGTATCCGATCGATGGGGCCGCATCGCGCGTCAGCAAAAACGACACGGCTTGGAATTATCGGGACGCTCAGTGGGCACAGGTAATGGTCGGTGTTGACCCTGATCCTGCGAACAACGAAAAGATCATCTCCTGGACGAAGAGCTATTATGACGCGCTCCACCCCTATTCCGCAGGCGGAGCGTACGTGAATTTTTTGATGGGCGACGAAGGAGGAGAACGCGTGAAGAAAACCTACGGCAGCAATTACCAGCGACTGGTCGAGATCAAAAACAAATACGATCCCAATAATTTCTTTCGCGTGAATCAGAACATCAACCCGACAGGCAGGTAGGTCAGGGCGAGTCGTGGCCTGATTCTACAACTCGAATTCCTTCGTCTGCCGAAAGTCTGTCGTTCTGCCTGTAGCGGCAGGCGTGTCGCCTGCGATCCTGGAAGAAATTGCAGCCGGCACGGCTGCCACTACAGTCTCGCCAACTTGAAATTCAATCATGACTGCTGATGAGCTAAGATCGTTGCAGGCGCCGCTGAAGGCGCAGTATCGAGAGCGTCCCGAGACAGCATTGGTCACGCTGCGAGCAGAAGGCCGAGTCGGTAAAAATGTCACCTGCAAAATCGAAACGGGAAAGACGCACGCTGAAGCGGGGCTTCACCCGGCGACTGGTGGCGACGGGCAGAGTGCATGCTCGGCCGACATGTTACTCGAAGCGCTGGTAGGATGTGCAGGCGTGACGCTAGCTGCTGTCGCGACCGCTTTAAACATCCCGTTGCACGGGGGGACGATCCGAGCAGAAGGCGACCTTGATTTTCGTGGCACGCTCGGCCTTTCCAAGGACGTGCCTGTTGGCTTCAGGGAAATTCGATTGAATTTTGATTTGATCACTGATGCAAATGAAGAGCAAATCGCCACGCTAATTCGCTTGACGGAGCGCTACTGCGTTGTTTACCAAACATTGACTAACCCTGCGAACATCAGCGTCTTGCATCGCGTAATATCGCGCTAAAATCTCCCGCTATGCCGTTATACATGGACATTCATAATCTTCCGGAGGGAACCACTCCAGAAGATATCGCCAAAGCTCACGCGAAGGACATGGAAACGCAGCGAAAATACGGCGTCGAGTACACCAAATACTGGCTCAACGAAAAAGCAGGCAAAGTTTTTTGTCTCTGCCATGCACCAAACGCTGAAGCGGCCGAGTGTGTTCATCGTGAAGCGCACGGTATGCAGGCCGAGAAGATTATTGAAATAGAGCCCGAACTTGCAGAGGGATTTTTGGGCGGGGTCGAAACAAATGCAGCCGGCGCGGTTGTGCTGCCCGGAGGCGGAGCCGACGCACGAGATCCCGGAATCCGAACGATTCTTTTCACGGACATTGTAAATTCGACGACATTGACTCAATCGCTTGGTGACGAGGCGGCGCTCGCGATGCTCGGCGTGCACGACACCATTGTGCGGGATGCCCTGTCTGCGCTTGGCGGCCGCGAAGTCAAGCACACCGGCGATGGCATTATGGCGTCGTTTATCTCGGCAGCGGGCGCCGTTCGATGCGCGATTCAGATTCAGCGCGAATTAGAAAAGCATGGAAAAGCGAACCCCGGCCACCCGCTCAAGGTCCGGGTCGGTGCTGCGGCCGGCGAACCTGTCGAGCAACACGATGATCTGTTTGGAGCGACGGTCCAACTGGCTTCACGCCTATGCTCTCACGCGCAACCAGAACAAATCCTGGTATCAAACGCGATCGCCGAGTTATGCTTCGGCAAAGGTCTCCTATTCGAAGAGCTCGGCGAAGTTACTCTAAAGGGCTTCGGCTCCCCTGTCCGCGCTCATGCTGCCGCATGGAAGTAGTGAATTGAGCTAACAAAGTGTTCGTGATTGGCCAGCAGGGCGCGTTTGTATCTCTTACAACACTGCAACAAAGCCGCGCGTGAGGAGCAATTATCGCCTACTGTTTGGACCTCTAGCCGCGGCGATTTTTGCACTTGGCATAACTGGCCTGGCGCGGCTGGTTCCCGGCTATAGCCAAGTGCATCAGACAGTCAGCGAGATTGGCGAAATTGGCTCGCCCGCAAGACTTCCATTCGCAATCATGTTATTTTGCGTTGCAGCCTGCATTTTGGTCTTTGCGTGGGCTCTTCGCGATCTGTCGGTTGCGACTCACCACTCGCCGCTGGCTGCCTACCTAACAGGATTCATGGCCGTGCCAGTTGTAGGGACAGCAATCTTCGCTTATCCGCATCCGCTTCACAACGTTTTCGGCATTTCCGAACTAATTGGATATCAAGCGCCACTGGTCTTCGCGCTAACGTGGAGACGCGATCCACTAACGAAAACAATAGTCGCATCCTCGTGGATATTCCTCGCGCTGATATGGGGCGCAATCGTTCTGAACCTAAGCTCGCTAGATAGGCAGGGAGCGATGTGGGCTTATGTGAAGCCCGTCCACGGCCTTGCGCAAAGGTCTCTTTTTGCTGCCTGGTTTAGCTGGTGCGTCGTAGTGGGCATCTTACTATTTCGGCGCTTCTGCAGGTTAAACCTATGAGAGCAGCGCACGCAGCCGCCCTCTTGAGCGCACTGCTTGCCATGCCCTGCATTGCTGCAGGCCCATTGAGTGTCGCTATCTCGCAAAGCTCGATTCGCATCAACGGCGTCGAGCTTCGCAATGGCTCGCAAGGGACCAGTAGTAAATACATCTCACTCGCAGCCGCAGAGAAAGTCCTCGGGCACCCACAGGATACCTATGTGGCAGGACTCGGCGTGCGCGTTTACGCATGGCGCGACGCGGGCATACACATGCAAAGAGGTCTTCGTGGTTCTGACAAAGGAAAGATATTCAAGTTGCAAGTCTGGTTCGTCGATGCCTACGACAAGGATGAAGACAGGCATTCGGGCAAGTTCAGCGGGCACGTCCAACTCGACGGATTAGACATCACTCCTGATACTACATTCGACAGCATTCGCGGACAGCTTGAGAAGGCAGGGTTCGAGATTACTGAGTATCCGAACGTCATCAGCGCAAAGAAGGGTGAAATCACCATCTTCACGGTGGAAGCTACAAACAAGATCGAACGCATTGAGGTGTGGTGCAGCTAAGGCTAAGGAAGCGGATGAGACATATTGGAGCTTTTCCCCCGAATGGTGTAGCCGCCTCGCTGTGTCGAGGCGCCCCTGCACTATTGTCTACGCCAAGACGGCGACACAGCGCCGTGGCTACAACGCTCCGCATCCATGCGATGTTTTTCCTTCTCCCGCTTTTCGTGATTGCGATTCAGGGCTTGTGTTGCGCAGATGTGACCAGGCTTGCGACGGAAGATCACAGGGCATTGCAAGATGCCTCGCGATTTCATGAGGTTCATTCGGCTGGTGATTTGCCAGCTTTAATTGTCGCGCTTTGTGTTGGCGACAAACGCAAGCTCGCAAACCCGGGCGAGAATTGGAACGCGACTGATGCCATCACCGACCCGACTCTCCCGGGCAAACGTCTCATTTGGGCCGCAGTCGGCGGGGAATATTATGTCGACCATTACGAACGTGGCGGAATCGCTCATACGTTCCATGTTTTGGTTGCCAAACTGACGAAGAGTAACGCGAGACCTAAGGTAGTCTGGAGTGCTGTTGGAGGTCCTTTCAAAGGATTACGCGGCGTTTCTTGATGCATTACGAATCGGAAACTGGACGATCGTTTGGATTACGGGCGCTGAGCGGCGCTCTAGGAAAACATCGCGTTGCCTGTTTTATCAAATAGCTTCTAGGTTTTCGATAACTCTCT
>JBEDUS010000272.1:0-5125 GCA_040414975.1 Candidatus Udaeobacter sp. | reverse complement strand
GCCGAATTGGAAGGACATCCTGACAACGCCGCACCGGGGGCGTTCGGCGGTTTTACCGTGGTCGCAGGATCGACGCGCCGGGGCGAAGGGACGCCTGGCGGCGGCCCTGGCTTTCAGCGCTTCGAAGTCTCGCCGCGATTGTATTTCGTCTTATTGGTTCCAAACCTTAAAATTCAAACCTCGACAGCACGAAAGCTTTTGCCTCCTAAAATTTCGCGTTTAGCAGCGATTGAGAATTGCGCAAATGCGTGTGCAATTACCGCTGCCATGTCGTCAAAAGATTACGAAAAACTGCGTGGCGTGTTCGCCGATCATCTACATCAGCCGTTTCGGGCAAAACTGATGCCATTTCTTCCTGGCGTTATCGCTGCAGCCGAGAAAGCGGGCGCGCTTGGCGCCTTCCTTAGCGGCAGCGGTTCGACAATCTGCGCCGTTACGTTGCGAGATCCTGATCGAGTGGCTGCAGCTATGAAGCGTGCTGCCCGATTGTCGTTGTCGCGTACAATTGTCACACACGCCGATAACCAAGGTGCGTGCATTAGCAGATCACTGAGCACTGATCACTAATTACCATTCACCATGGGCCGGCGGCTTGAAAACCTGGAACAGTTCGGAATCGACGTTGTGCTCGAACGCCGCCACGGCGTGCGCGCCTCGATTTTGCGGGGAATCCTGTACGCGCTCTCGTTCGCTTACGATCGCCTAGTGCAGCTACGGCTTTATTTTTATCGGAAAAGAATTTTTCGCGAGCGCGCACTTGGCGTTCTGGTGATCAGCGTGGGCAACCTGACTGTCGGTGGCACGGGCAAAACGCCGATTGTGGAGAAGATCGCTCGCGCTTTGCAAACAGGGGGGCGTCGAGTGGCGATTCTGAGTCGCGGTTACAAGAGCATGCCGCGCAAACGAAGCTTGCGAAATCGGCTTTACAACAGAAATCCCGATCCTCCAAGGGTTGTGTCCGACGGAACATCGCTCTTGTTAGATTCGCGTACGGCTGGTGATGAACCCTATATGCTCGCGCACAACTTGAAGAATGTCATCGTGCTCGTGGACAAAGACCGCGTCAAAAGTGGTCTGCTCGCGATCGACAAGTGGAAGGTCGATACGCTGTTACTGGACGACGGCTTGCAGTATCTCCATCTCAAACATCGGCTGGACATCGTCCTTGTGGATCGGCAAGCCCCGTTTGGCAATGAATTCCTCCTTCCAAGAGGCACCTTGCGGGAGGCGCCGCGAAATCTGCGGCGTGCCAGCTACATCTTCATCACGAAAAATACCGGCGAACCCAATGACGCTCTGGTGAAACGCATTCGGCGCTACAATCGCACTGCCGAGATCATCGAATGTGCGCATAAGCCGCTCTACCTGCAGAATGTCTTCACTGGGGAAAAAGTGCCGCTGGAGCGTTTGCGTGGCGCTTTCATCGGGTCAATCAGCGCGATCGCCGCGCCGGAAAGTTTCGAAGCCGCATTGGAAAAACTCGGTGCGCACGTCGATCTTGCGACGCGTTACATCGATCATCACTATTATTCCGAAGCCGAGCTAATAAGTTTTATCAAACGCTGTATCCGGCGTGACTTGGAGATGATTGTGACAACGGAAAAGGATTCAGTGCGCATGCCCCGTTTGCCCGAGACCGAAATGAAGGTGCCGATTTGCTTCATGCGGGTGGAAATTGAGATCCTGAGTGGCCATGAAAGCTGGGAGCATTGCGTGGCGCGCATTTGCAAACCGCAGCCTCTGCTTCCGCCCGAGCGGTTCTTTGCCTGAGTATTTGTCATTCCGAGCGAAGTCGAGGAATCTCTTGATGCAATGCCTCAAAAAGCCGAGCTAATCGTCGAAGACCGTAAGATTCAGGTGTCGAATCTCGATAAGGTGCTGTATCCAAAAGTCGAATTCGCCAAGGGGCAGGTGATCGACTACTTCATCCGGATCGCGCCAGTCCTCTTGCCGCATCTAAGGGACCGTCCGCTGACCATGAAACGGTACCCCGATGGCGTTGATGGCGAATTCTTCTACGAAAAGAATTGTCCATCGCATCGGCCCAAGTGGGTGCAGACAGCGAAGGTGTGGAGCGAAGGCAATCAGCGGACAATGCATTACTGCCTTGCCAATGATTTGCCGACGCTTGTGTGGGCGGCAAATCTTGCCGACCTCGAGCTGCATACCTCCCTGTCCCGCAAAGACAATCTCGACTGCCCGACCATGATGGTGTTTGACCTCGATCCCGGTGCCCCTGCCGATATCGTCCAATGCTGTCAGGTGGGTCTGTGGCTTCGCGATTTGTTAGGTAAAATGAGACTCGAGTCGTTTGCAAAAACGAGCGGCTCGAAAGGAGTACAGGTCTATGTGCCGCTGAATACGTCTGTGACTTACGATCAAACCAAGGACTTGTCGCGCGCTCTTGCGCAATACCTCGAGAACGAACATGGGAATTTGGTGACCTCGAACATGTCCAAGACTGTGCGCAAAGGCAAAGTGTTCGTCGATTGGAGTCAGAACGACGAACACAAAACAACGATCTGTGTTTATTCCCTGCGTGCGAGGGAAGAACCGACAGTTTCAACTCCGGTCAAATGGACTGAAGTGGAAAATTGCCTGAAAAGGAAAAAAGCCGAACTTCTGAAATTCCGTTCGGACCAAGTCCTCGCCCGTGTCGAGAAACTCGGCGACCTCTTCGAAGCCGTCGAGAAACTGAAACAAAAACTGCCAAAGAAATGGAAGCTATGATGTACGTGTGACGGGCAAACGTAACAGAATATGAACAATCACACATGGTTCGATGCGATCGGATGGCTGGGAGCGGCAGCTCTTCTAGTCGCCTATGCGATGGTTTCGTCCAAAAGACTGGATGGGGACTCTACAGCTTACCAACTTCTCAACATCGCCGGCAGCCTCCTTCTCGCGGCCAACACCATTTTTTATCGCGCTTATCCTTCCTCTTTTGTGAACTTGATCTGGATAGGAATCGCGGTTTTTTCCATCGCGACCAGAAAACGACTGTCTTCTGGTTTAGGTTAGAAATTCTTCTCCATGCGCAAAGCAAACCTGAAAGACATTCCGGAACAGGAACGAAAATCTCCGAAGGGAAAGTATGGGCGCTTTACGACAAATATTTCCGTCGCGCTCGGACGCAAGCCGGAATCACTCGATTTGTCGAAGCGACATCCATTCGATCTCGCACTGGTGCGAATCCCGAAGGGCAAAACGCTGTGCCCGTATCATGCACACGCAGCTGAATCGGAGCTTTACCTCGTCGTTTCCGGCCATGGCAGCGTGCGCGATAAGGATGGGACAACCGAGGTGGGGCCGGGAGACGCATTTTTCTTTCAACCAGGTGAGGCGCATCAGGTTTCGAACGCGGGGGATCAGGATTTTGTGTATTATGTGATCGCCGATAATCCCCGCAGCGGCGGCGCCACCGGTGATTCCTGTTATTATCCTGACAGCGGAAAATGGGCAGTGACAAAAGATGCGTGGGAAGAGGTCGTTGTGAAAGGAACGGAGGCCGATTATTTCGACGGCGAAGAATGAACCAATTGGCATCTCGAGCGACGTCGAGACATCTCTAGACGTTTCAAGAGCCCATTAACAGCTTCCTCCACTTTGGTCGGAATGACAAAAGACTGAAATGCGGAAAGTAAATCTAAACGAAATCAAGGAAGAGCCGTGGCGGTCACCCGGTGGGAAATATGCTGTGTCGTTCAGGGGAATTTCAGAAGCGCTTGGCCGTGAACCGAGCTCGCTCGACTTGTCAAAGCGTCATCCATTTGATTTGGAATGGAGTCGAGTGCCGTTTGGGAAAGCAAATTTTCCTTACCACGCGCACTCGGCGCAATGGGAACTTTACTTGGTGGTTTCGGGGAAAGGAAGCGTTCGTCACAAGGATGGCACCGACGAAGTCGTGCCTGGAGACGCCTTCATCTTTGGGCCCGATGAACCACATCAACTTAGAAACGCCGGTGAGGAAGACTTCATTTATTATGTAATCGCGGATAATCCAATCGGCGAATCGAGCTACTATCCGGACAGTGGGAAGTGGAAAGTAAACAGGTCGTCAGCTGCGGATCGAGTGGTCCTGAAGGGAAACGAGACCGATTATTTCGACGGCGAAGAGTGATGCCGTGAAGACGGCAATCGTGTCTACATCTTCAGAATCGCAGACCGGATTGCCTCCTTCACTGCGTGCGCTGACTCGCCTTGCGTTTAAGCTCATCTCATGGACCCCAAAAGATCTCCGCAAGATTTTCCGTACAAGACTTACCTCAACATTCTCCAAGGGCCGCTTGAACTAATCGATGTGCAGAAATTGGCCGATGCTTGCACAGACAAATGGTACAATCAGACGCTCTGCAAGGTGAACGATTCAGTCGTTAGGCTGGCTGTGATTCGGGGCGAATATCATTGGCACGAACATAAAGACATTGATGAATTCTTTTTCGTGCTCGACGGACACTTTCTCATCGATCTCGAGGATCGCGTTATCGATCTCGCACCGAGGCAAGGTTTCGTCGTGCCCAAGGGTGTGCGCCATCGCACACGTGCGCCTGAACGCGCTGTGATCTTAATGGTGGAGCGCGCGGATATTGTTCCTACTGGCGACTAAATACGCTAAGAGTGCGGGTGACACAGCCTCCCAACACAGACTGGCGCGTGAAAATCGTCTCCGGTGGACAAACAGGCGTGGATCGCGCAGCGCTCGATGTTGCGCTAAAACGCGGAATCGAGTCCGGCGGTTGGTGTCCAAAAGGGCGTCTCGATGAGTTCGGCAGGATTCCAGATCGTTATCCTGTGAAAGAGTTGGAAAATGGCGGTTTCACCGAGCGAACCTTGCGGAACGTCAAAGATTCCGGTGGAACCCTTATCATTTATCCTGGCAAATTGAGCGGCGGCACGGAGCAAACGCTTCGCTTCTGTATTGAGCAACAACGCCCGTACAAGCTGATCGACGCGTCAAAAACACCCGTCGAAGAAGCTGCAAAGTCACTCACCGATTTTGTTCGCGAGAACAAGATCCAAACGCTTAACGTGGCCGGCCCGCGTCAAACGGAATGGCCAGAGGGATATGAATATGCGTACCAAACGCTCGATGGCTTTTTCCAGCTGTAGCGGCAGGCGGTTGGTA
>JBEDUS010000271.1:0-5473 GCA_040414975.1 Candidatus Udaeobacter sp. | reverse complement strand
TTCATCGGCAACTACCTCAAGTTTCCCAGTCGCGGCAGGAACCATTATTTCGCTCACATCCAGGGGCGCAGGTGTGAATGTCGTCGCGGCGTGCTCCAGAGAATTCGCGATCTGCTCTCGCATTTGCTTTTCGAGCAACGCCCGATTTGGGTTCTTCGTTTCGTGTCTGGCGATTAACCAAAGGCCAATTCCAACGTTGACTGCCATGAGCACAATGAAGGCTGCGCCGATACGAAGCCCCATCTTACGGCCTTGCTCCGTCACATCTGGTCGCGCGGCCAACAGAACTTCGCGGGAATCACCGCGCATTCCCGCATGAATCTGTCGCGCCACCGCCAGTTCCCGTCGCAATTGCTTGTCTGAGATCAATCTCTGTTCGAGCGCTGCCCGCTCCGCCGCGGGTAACTTGCCCTCGAGGTAATCAAAAAGCTTGTCGGGATTCATCGTTGAACGATTGAGAGAGCGTCACTCTGCAGGTCTCTGCGCGCAATGATGAAGTCGGAGGTCGGCGTGGAATGCGATAATTTGCTCTCTGAGACGGAGGCAATACAATCGCTCAGGTGGCCGAAGACGATCAAAAAGAGGTGCAGCGCTGTGGTCGGATTTGGCATCGTGTGTTGGTCGGCCTCGCTGTTTGCGCGGTGCTCCTGATCATTTTTCATCGTCCAATTTTGCTGACAATCGGCCGGCAGATCGCATTGCAGTACGCCGCCAGACAACATTTAAAGGTCGATTTTCGCCTGGAAGGCAATCCTTTCAGTCAGCTGACTGTACGAAACCTTCATGCCTTACCTACCGGGCCGTCGCCGATCGAATCGATTGATATCGATTCCTTGTACGTTGATTACAGTTTGGTCGGACTCGCACGACATGGATTGTCTCATTTTCTGCAGGATGTCGAATTGCGTTCCGCGCAAGTTGTGTTGAATCCAGCAAGCGCGCCGCCGCGTAAACCGCGTCCGAAACAAAAACTGAAATTGCCTTCGCTTTTTCCCGAGCGAATTCGAGTGGCAGACGCGACGCTGGTTGTCAGAAATAACCCTAACGATTTCGTCGTTGAACATGCAGACCTTGATTTGAATCCCCGCACTCCTGGCGACATTCGGATTGAGAAACTGCAGCTCCCATCCGGCAACGGTTGGTCCGGAATTTCCGGGCAAGCATCTTATGTAAACAAGAATCTTGTTCTACGAGATCTGGTTGTGAGCAAGGAGGAACAGATCCATCTCTTGAACGTTGATGCGTCACGCATCGCCGACAAAATGCTGGGACTCAACCTCGATTGTGCAATTGGAGGCGGCCAATTATGGGCGTCGGCTGCGTTAACCGAAACGGAGTCTTCCCTAAACGCGACAACAAACATTATCGCGGAAAACGTTGCGGTTGAATCACTGAACAAATTCCTGGGTCTTCCCGCAGGCTATTTTGCCGGGGAACTTCAAGCGCTCACTCTTGCGTGGAAGGGTGTGATCGATCAACCACGCACATGGAGCGGCACAACGGGGTTGTGGACAAGCAACATGCGTGGGCCGGGAATCAATTTCGATAGCGGCAATGTTGAAGTTTCAGTAGGAGACGGCAAAGCCACCCTGCGATCAGCGGACATCGTCCAGGGCAAGAACGAACTTCAGCTTCATGGGACAATGGAGTTGCCTTCGGTTATCGAGGATTTTGCGCGTACGCCCGCGACTCTGGAAATTTCGGGAACCGCGCCTGACCTCCAGCGGTTTACGACAGAAAGAGCTGTGCAATTGACCGGTTCCGCTCAGTTCACCGGGAAAATCGACATTGTTAATGCGAGGATAGACGCAACTCTTGGCGTCACCGGGAATTCCATTGGATTTCCCGGTGGAACGATTGAGAAGCTGAGTAGCACGCTGCGCGCATCCAAGGTGATTGCGGGGCCTAATCCGAAGCCGGGGTCGACGCCCACGGTTACAGCGCATAGAGCGTGGTTCGCGGACCTGCGCACTGCAATGGAGCTCGATTTGGCCGGCATACATTATCGGGATTACGTGATTGATTCGATAGAAGGATCGTTAAACGGAAGCGACGACATTCTCGGGCTCGATCGGTTAACTGTCCGACGAAATCAAAACGAATTGAATATCCGCGGGCGGTACAAGCTTCCAGCAGAAGTTGGCAAAGCTCCGTCACAACCGGCGGATTTGGATGTTGCGCTCAACGCGCCTGAAGTCGGCGATTTCTGGACTGCAGATTCACCTAACAAATTAAGCGGGCCATTGCAACTGACCGCGCAAATTGGATGGAAGCAACAGACTGCAAACGGCCAGGTGTCGATTTCCGGATCAAACCTTAAGATGCGCGACTTGGTTTTCCGTCAACTGAACACCCAATGTTCGATTTCTAATAGCATTGTGCATCTAAACGATTGCAGGGCGAGTTTGAACGATTCGGATTTCGTTAGCGCTACTGGGACGCTGGATTTGCGGCAGCCTTATCGTTACAGCGGCAAAGTTTCCGGGAGCGTAGCGAACTTATCGACGCTTCAGCCGCTGCTTCGCACCTTTGGTAATCAGAACGAGCTGGCAGGCTCAATCACACTTGACTGGGAAGGAACCGGTGACGCGCAAATCTCCAAAAGCTCCGGGAGCCTGAAATTCCTGCTCGAAAAGGGACGCTACGGAAAGATGCAATCCCTCCGGTCGAATATCGATGCGTCCTATTCGCCCGATGGTCTTGATGTGCCGGTCATCTTTTTTGCCAGCGGCAACACTGATTTTCAGGCAGTCGCGCAGGCAAAGGGCGAGACGCTCGAGATAACCAGGATTCAACTCGACCAGGGCAAGGCGAGGTTTGCATCCGGGTATGTTTCTTTCCCGTTGATTTGGCGAAATCTTGGGGCGAACACAGCGGCGATTCCGTCGTCTGGAAAAGTGTTCGCCACGGTTCAGTCTGAGAACCTTGATCTAAAAAAATTGTTCGATGATCTCGGGATCAAAGTGGGAGTGTCGGGCACATTGAACGCCAGGCTCGACGCAGACGGATCAATCGGAGACTTGAATGCAAGTCTCAACGTGCAGATGCGAGATTTGCGAAACGACAATTGGCCGAAGATGGAGCCGGCAACGTTCGATCTGAACGCACAGTCTGTGCACCATCGTCTTACAGTTTTGGGAAAGCTGCAGCAGGCGCGAATCCAGCCCCTCGAACTGAACGCGAACATGCCTTTCGACATTCCGAAGATTGCACGAGCCGGTAAATTGCCAGACGAAACACCGATCACTGCAAAGGCTCGTCTTCCCCGTAGCTCGGTGAATTTTGTCCGGCAATTTGTTCCGGAGCTCGAGCAACTTGATGGCGATCTTGGCCTGGATGTTGATGTAAGCGGAACGATCGGTAAACCCGTCTTGAGCGGGGCAGGGGACATGACGGTGAACGTTGCTCGTTTTACGAACGCGACTCTTCCGGCGCTTCAGAATTTTAGTGCGCGTTTAAACTTCGCGCAAAACGCGCTTAGCCTGGAGCGTTTCGGAGGTGATCTCGCCGGCGGCCGGTTCACGATGAGTGGTCGCGTCACTTTTCCAAAGCTGACTCAACCGACTCTGGATTTACGATTGAAAGCCAACAGCGTGTTGCTTGCGCGAAACGACACGCTCACTGCCCGCGCAGATGCAAACCTGGCAGTGACCGGCCCGTTCGCGGCCGCAACCGTGACCGGTAACGTCGCAATGACAAATAGTCATATTTTGAAGAACATCGATCTGATCCCGATCGGCTTGCCAGGCAGACCGGCGCCCCAGCCACCATCGGAGCGTCCCGATTTTTCCATCTCCGCACCGCCGTTCCGCGACTGGAAATTCGACGTTGCGATTGCAACCAAGGATCCCGTGCTCATTCGCGGGAATCTGGCTACCGGTGAAGCAACGGGCGATCTAAAGTTAACCGGAACAGGACTGCATCCCGCGCTGCAAGGGTTAGTGCGGATGGAAAAGGTAGAAGCGACTCTGCCCTTCAGCCGGCTGGAGGTCTCGCGCGGCTCACTCACTTTCGATCCCAGCGATTCGATGAATCCCAAAATAGATCTCGAAGGGACGTCGGTGCTCCGCGATTACACGGTGCGCGTTTATGTTTACGGTCATGTGCTTTCCCCGGAGGCCATTTTCACCAGCGAACCGCCGTTGCCGCAGGAGGAAATCATTTCCTTGATCGCCACCGGCGCGACCAGGCAAGAGCTCTCGGGCAACAATAACGTTCTCGCCGGACGCGCCGCCATGTTGCTGGTGCAACAGCTTTATCGGAAGATCGTCAAAAAAGGCGAGCCAACACAGAGCAACGCATTTTTCAATCGCCTGGACCTGGATTTGGGAACGGTCGATCCCCGCACCGGCCAGCAGCAGGCAACTGCGCGATTCAAGATTAATGATCGCCTCGTTCTTACCGGAGACGTCGGGGTGAGAGGCGATTTTCGAGGAAAATTAAAATATCTGATTCGCTTTCGGTAGGAGCCTAAGATGCGGCACGGGGTCCTTTTCTATTTCGGGAGTGTGGCCCTCGCATTTAAAGTCGCAGCGCAGACTGCGGTCGATGTCGAACGACCTGAGGAACGCCAGAAAGCGCGCCAAGCAGTCGTAAAGGAGCAGGAAAAACGGGCGAAGCAGGCGAGCGTCATTGAGTTTCGCGGGCAGCGGGCTTTCGATGAGAAAGAATTGCGGCTGGCCCTGAAAGAAGAGATCACCACGATCGAGGACTTTGGATTAAGTTCGGCGCGAGCGGACGATCTCGCCTTTTTCCTGGAAGTCTTTTACCGAAAACACGGCTACGCTAAAGTGAACGTGCACTACGTGATCGAATCAGCTAACCGATTGCGTCTCGATATTACGGAAGGTCCTCAATTCCTGCTGCGAAATGTCGAGTTCGACGGCAATGCAAAGGAACCAGCGGACAAGTTGTTCGAGTATATGGTGGGGCCGACTCGCGAGCGATATTCGAGGCTGCAGAAACGGTTGCCGTTTGTTGCTGCGGACATGGAGGAAGGGGTGGGATTAGTACACCGCTTTTATGTCGCAGAAGGTTTTTTAAATGCTGTAGTCGATCCGCCACGTTATAACTTCCATGAGCAAAGTAATGAGGTTGACGTCGTCGTCCCGATCCATGAAGACCGGCAATATTTCTTTGGTCGCATCTCGTTTAACGGTCACACCGTTTATGGTGCGGAGACATTGCGCGGGCAGATTGTCGATCTCCTGCAGCGACCGTACACCGATGCGCGCGTAGCTGATATTCCGAGGCGTTTGGAGGCTTATTTCAAGGCGCGCGGTTATTATGACGTCAAGGTCGCAGTCAATGGAGCGCCGGAGGAGGCAGTCAACGGTCGAGTACCGGTGCAAATCGCGATCTCGGCTGGTCCGGTTTACCACTTCGATGGCGTTACGGTGAGCGGGCTGCAGCGCTTGCATCCCAGCTTTGTGACCAAACGATTTAGCCGACTGAGTGGAAAGACATACAGCCC
>JBEDUS010000270.1:0-10853 GCA_040414975.1 Candidatus Udaeobacter sp. | reverse complement strand
TCCGTTCTGCTTGCGCACCCCCCGGCAGCACATGCACTGATGTTTGCCTTCGAGCATCACGGCCACGCCTCTTGGCTTGAGTACGCGTTGTAACTCGCTGTCAATCTGTTGCGTCAGGCGTTCCTGCACCTGGAGCCTGCGGGCAAAGACGTCGAGTAACCGCGCCAGTTTCGATAAACCCACAATTTTCTTGTCGGGGATATAGGCAATGTGCGCCTCGCCACAAAACGGCAACATATGATGCTCGCACGTGGAATAGAATTCGACGCCACGAAGGAGTACCGTCTCATCGTATTGTTCAGCGTGAAATTGGGTGGCGAGAACATCCTCAGTCCGCTTGCTGTAGCCGCTGAATAGCTCGTTCCAGGATCGGATGATACGCGCCGGCGTTCGTTGCAATCCCTCGCGATCCGGATCTTCGCCGATGCGACGCAGAAGCTCGCGGAGAAGTTCCTCTGAACTGACGTATGCGAGCCTCGGCGGTTCAAAGCGATCGGGCAAAACGATTTCGTCATGATCGCGAACATGAACCGCTCCATTTTCTCCGTTATGTGCATTCGTGGTCCCGTTGAGCACGGGACAGAAATCGAACATGGTGTTCATAAAGATACAAAGAACCGAGCTCTCGCTAAATAGTCAAATAATTTCTTGACTTATTATAACCGGGGCGACAAATTGGCGGCCATGAATACAAGTATTGATCAATCATCCGCCGCTGCTAGCACAGCTTCCAGTTCGCCAGCCCATCAGGCATACCGCATCCTTCAATTTGGATTCACGGTTGCGCCCATCCTCGCCGGATTGGATAAGTTCTTCCATCTGTTGGTCAACTGGGACCAATATCTTCCCGAAACCGTAGCCAGGATTTCACCGATACCCGCACACACACTGATGCTTGTGGTCGGCGTAATCGAGATTGTGGCCGGAATTGGAATCGCGCTTAAGCCACGGATTTTTGCTTACATCGTTGCCGTCTGGTTGGCCATAATCATAATAAATCTGCTATCGGTCCCGGGCTACTTTGATATCGCGCTTCGAGATTTCGGGCTGCTCCTTGCCGCCCTTGCGCTGGCTCGATTAAGCGAACAATTCGCGCGCGCGTAGAGCCAGGAGGCGCGTTTACTTAATCTTTTAACAACGAGAGAAATTCTGAGCGCGTTCGGGCGTCGTCTTTGAACGCACCCAGCAGGCAGGAGGTTTTCATAACCGAATTTTGCTTTTCAACGCCTCGCATCATCATGCAAAGATGTTTCGCTTCTACTACGACCGCCACTCCCGACGGCTCGAGGCAACTCATCAGCAACTCGGCAATCTGAGTGGTCAGGTTTTCCTGGATCTGTAAACGACGCGCAAAAACGTCGACAATCCGCGCCACCTTGGAAAGGCCGATCACTTTGCCGTTTGGAAGGTAAGCGACATGCGCGCGGCCAATGAAGGGAAGCAAATGATGCTCACACAACGAGTAAAGCTCGATGTCTTTGACCAGAATGATCTCGCTCGCGCTCGAGTCGAAGACCGCTCCATTAACAATTTGACCGAGATTCTGTCGATAGCCTTGGGTCAGAAACTCCAAGGCGTGCGCCGCGCGATCAGGGGTTCGCAGTAGTCCTTCTCGATCAACATCCTCTCCGATGCTTTCAAGCAGGTCGCGATATGCCTTCGCGATTCTATTGAGGTTCTTTCCGGGCAAGCGATTGCTCTCGCTTGTAAAGCGTTCCTGAATATCGAGATCAGAATTGCGGCGCTGAATCATGGTTTGTTGAACGTAGCGTAGCGGCAAGGAAACGGCGATCTCCATCTTGCCGGAAGGCGCAAAGTGTCCTAATCGAGCCAACTCTTGGGGTATTTCGGATCGTCCAGGGCGAGCGAATCTTCTGTCAGCTCCAGCGTGTGTTGTGTGTCAAACATCACAGCAAGCTCTTCCGTGCGGGTCGCGTTTTTGCTGGCCATGATGGTGCCGGGATGTGGGCCGTGCGGGATTCCACGCGGGTGCAATGTCATCGAACCACTCTCGATTCCGCGCCGTGAACCAAAATTCCCGCGCACGTAAAAAAGGACTTCATCAGCTTCGACGTTGTCGTGTACCCACGGGATTTTTACGGCTTCCGGATGCGTGTCGAGCATGCGCGGCGCAAACGTGCACACCACATATCCGCGAATCTCAAAGGTCTGATGGATCGGTGGCGGTTGATGGACCGTGCCGGTGATCGGCTCGAAATCCTGTGCGTTGAAAGTAAATGGGTAGAGATAGCCATCCCAGCCGATCGCATCGAAGGGATGATGCGCCAGCGTCACCCGCGTGAGTCGGGGTCCGTCTTTTACGAGAATATCGATGTCTTCCTCTTTATCGATTGTGATTAACTCGCGAGGACCGTGGAGATCGCGCTCCGAGTACGGCGCGCCCATTTTGATTTGCCCCTCGTGATTCAGGTAGCGTTGCGGAATCCGAACAGGGCCAACCGATTCAAGGATGAGATAGTCCTCTTCGTCGATGTTGTTCGGCACAAGGCGGTAAGTGATCCCTCGCGGAATGACGATGTAATCCTCGGCGCGATAGGGCAGTTTGCCGAAAACAGATTCCATCACGCCGCCGCCGTGAAACACGAAAATGATCTCATCAGCGCCCCCGTTCTTATAATATTCGAATCGATCATACGCCTTCGCCGGCCTGGCCCGGTAGGCAATGACGTCCTGATTAAACAACATCGGAACGCGTCCCGTGTAGAGGTCGCCACGCCGCAGAATGTTCGCTGTCTTCAAATGATGATGTCGCAACGGACTATCAGTTACCTTTTTTGGTTCCCAATGTTTGAGCAGCTCGACGTTGCGCACGCGAGTGGGCGGGCGCAGGTGATACATGATCGAGTACGCTTCATCAAATCCTTGCGTGGTGAAAACGTGTTCGTAGGCGATACCTTCGTTCTTATACGTCGGCGTCGATCCATTGCGATGAAACCAGATGTGATGTTTCCTTGGGATCTCTCCCAGTCTTTGATAGTACGGCATAGTCCAATCCTCCTCCTTTTAAACGCGAACCAACTCCTCACCCTCCCCCTCTCCTATTCGCCAGAGGAGCGGCGACCGCTCAACGTGATCGCAACGCGCGCTCCGATTCGCCTCTTCCCTTCGAGGGGAGAGGATGAAGGTGAGGGATGAGCCGTCGTAACGGTTCATTCTCACAAATTACCTCTTGCTGCCTGTTCGCGTTCGATGGCTTCGAAGAGCGCTCGAAAATTCCCTTTGCCAAAGCTCTTCGCGCCTTTGCGCTGAATAATTTCGAAAAACAGCGTCGGTCGGTCTTCAACTGGCTTGGTGAATATCTGGAGCAAATAACCTTCGTCATCGCGATCGACCAGGATTCCCAACCGCTTCAACGCATTAAGTTCTTCATCGATGTGGCCAACGCGGTCGGGCAGAGTCTCGTAATAGTTGGAAGGTATATTCAGAAATTCGACGCCACGTTTTTGCAAATCCGTTACCGTCTCGATGATATTGTTTGTCGCCATCGCGATGTGCTGCACACCTTCGCCGTCATAGAACTCAAGATATTCTTCCACCTGGGATTTCTTCTTGCCTTCGGCAGGTTCATTGATTGGGAACTTCACGAACCCGTTGCCATTGCTCATTACCTTGCTCATCAGGGCCGAGTACTCGGTCGAAATATCTTTATCATCAAAGGTGAGAATGTTTCGAAAGCACATGACGTCTTCATAAAACTTCACCCACGGATTCATCTGACCCCACCCGACATTGCCCACGCAATGATCGACATGTTGTAATCCGGTCTCAGCCGGGCGGTAGGCCGATTGCCATCTGCGGAACCCAGGCAGGAATGTCCCGCGATAATCGTCGCGCTCGACGAACAGATGCACGACATCGCCGTATGTGTGAATGCCGCTTACTACTACTTTGCCATGCTCATCTGACAGAGTCTTCGGCTCCATGTAACTCTTCCCGCCACGCTTTGTGGTCTCTTTCCAGGCGGAGGTAGCGTCCTCCACTCGCAACGCCAGCGCTTTCACACCATCGCCATGTTTGTAGATGTGATCCGCAATCGGGTTCTTGGCTCGAATCGGCGTCGTTAACACAAACGTGATCTTGTTTTGCCGAATCGCATAGCTCGCCCGATCTTTCACGCCGGTCTCGGGGCCTGAGTACGCCAGGCTCTGAAATCCAAAGGCTGTTTTGTAAAAATTTGCGGCCTGCTTGGCGTTTCCGACATAAAACTCGACGTAATCGGTACCCTGCAGCGGCAGAAAATCTTCCTTGGTTATGGGTGTTTTTTTCGCTCTTGGAGCAGCAATTGTCGTTGGCATGATGACCTCCTAACTCTCTCGCGCTAAAAGCGCATCCTAAATATAAGATCGACAGCAACCGGTCGCAAGGTTGTGCGACGCGGTGTTTGCAGCCGCAGGCGAATCTGTGGTCTAGCAGGACTGATCGAGCAACGTACGCAGCTTTAAACGCAGCGCGTTCAACCGGATGAACCCGGTAGCGTCACCCTGATCATACGCAGACGCTTCCCCTTCCATCGTCACAATTTTTGGATCATAAAGACTCCTTGGGCTTTTGCGGCCGGCGACGATGACGTTACCTTTGTAAAGCTTGAGCCTAACGAGCCCGCTCACGTCGCGTTGCGTTTCGGTAATGAGCGCCTGCAGCGCTTCGCGCTCGGGTGAAAACCAGAATCCGTTGTAAACCAGCTCGCTGTATTTCGGAATGAGGCTGTCGCGTAAGTGCATGACTTCCCGGTCCATTGCGAGCGTTTCAATCTGTCGATGCGCAAAGTGCAGAATCGAGCCGCCCGGCGTTTCGTACACCCCACGGCTTTTCATTCCGACAAAACGGTTCTCGACAATGTCGACGCGGCCGATCCCATGTTTGCCACCAAGCTTATTGAGCGCCCGCACGATTTCCAACGGTGAGGACGATTTTCCATTCACAGCGATGCAATTTCCACGATCGAATTCCAGCTCGACATATTCCGGTTCGTTAGGCGCGTCTTCGGGCGCGACACTGAGTTTGTACATGCCTCGCATCTCACGTGAACTCGCGTCGAACCATGGATCTTCGAGCACGCCGCTCTCATAACTGATATGGAGCAAATTGCGATCCATTGAGTACGGTTTCTCAAGGCTTGCTTCAACCGGAATTCCATTCGCTTTCGCGAATGCAATCATTTCACTGCGGCCGGGAAATTGTTTGCGGAAGAGTGCGTCACGCCAGGGCGCGATGACAAGCAACCGAGGGGCAAGCGCCGCAACGGCTAATTCGAAGCGAACCTGATCATTCCCCTTCCCGGTCGCGCCATGAGCAATGGCGTCGGCGTTTTCGGCGCGCGCGATCTCGACCATTCGCTTTGCGATTAGCGGGCGCGCGATGCTCGTGCCAAGCAGATATTGACTTTCGTAGATCGCGCCTGCCTGGAAAATCGGAAAGATGAAATCGCGTGCGAATTCCTCCTGCAGATCTTCGATGATGCATTTTGATGCACCTGTCTTCAGAGCTTTTGCCTCTAACCCGTCGAGTTCCTCTTCCTGACCGATATCGGCACAAAAGGCGATGATCTTAGCTTGTCCGCCCGGGGCGGATTCCTTGAGCCAACGGAGGATCACCGATGTATCGAGGCCCCCGGAGTATGCGAGGACAATTTTCACAGATGTTGATGTTCGATGTTTGACGTGGGATTTCCAGACCAAATTGGCGCCGCTAACGTTCCAATCAGAGATGTGCCCTTTCTCGAATTTCGGCCAGCCTTGGCGCTCGCGCCGAAGGTGCCAGCTTTGTCACTTCCATTCTGGCAGCGGAAGGCCACCAACCGAGTCACCCTTACAGCCTACCCTCCGTAGTCCTTAGTCGCCGAATGAGATGTTCACGTCACGCGCAGTCTGCACCATCTCGCCATTTTGCGGAACTAACTTGAGGCGATTGACGACTTCCGCGATCGGAACCTGGCGCACCTGATAATTTTGGTAACTGACCATCGACCCAAAATGTCCCTGGTTGGCTAGTTGAACTGCTTTCACGCCGAAACGCGTTCCGAGAATTCGATCTAACGTCGTTGGGGCCCCTCCGCGCTGAAGATGGCCGAGAACGCAACACCGCGTCTCCTTGCCAGTGCGTTTCGCAATCTCGTGCGCGACGATTTCACCAATTCCGCCGAGGCGAAATTCGCCGCCTTCTACATCGCGTTTCACCTGTTCGCCATGTTTTGGTCGCGCGCCTTCCGCGACCACAACAACAGTCCCCAGATAACCCGCCGCCTCGCGTGCTTTGACCACGTTCGCGATCTTGTCGTAATCGAACGGGATTTCGGGAATCGAAATGATATCGGCGCCGCCGGCGATGCCACCGTGTAAAGCGATCCAGCAGGCATGAGACTGCCCATTACTTCGACAACCATGACTCGCCTGTGACTGCTGGCCGTGGTGTGCACACGATCAAGCGCGTCCTTCACGACAGCGACAGCGGAATCGAATCCGAACGTCGTAGCAGTGGCTTCGAGATCGTTGTCGATGGTCTTGGGAACGCCGATGCAGTTGATACCGGCTTCCTGCAATTGCAGCGCTGTCACCATTGAGCCATCGCCGCCAACAATGATCAACGCCTTTACCTGAAGCTCGTCCAGGATCTTCTTGGCCTCCGCAATGATGTCCGCAGGCACAACGCTCCGATTACCGGCGCCGACCTTGGCAACGAAATGACCGCGATTCGTCGTGCCGATGATCGTCCCGCCCAGGACCATGATTCCGGCGATGCTTTGCCGATCGAGAATGAGATGATTGCCGGGTGGAAGAAGTCCTTCAAATCCATCGCGAAAAGCAACCACTTCCCAGCCGAGCTTCTCTGCCGCGAGCACAACGCCGCCCAGGACCGCGTTAAGTCCCGGGCAATCGCCACCGCTGGTCAGAACACCAATCCGTGTCCTCATCTGCACAAGCGCCCGATCAGAGCATTTTCTTTGAATCGGCGGTGCGTCCGCCGGCGGCCCATTGGTCGTATAGTTGCCACCCCCGTTGCAAGAGGGCCGTACCTTCGCCGAATCGATTCGTACTGCCCAACAGGACGATCATCAAATGACGCGGGTAAACCGTTTCCATCTGACCCTGGCGAACGACCTCTGCCTGACGATTAGCATACAGAATCAAACAATCGCCGGATCGCGCGGTACGACCTGTTTTGACTCCGTCGATGCCCATTTTCCCCAGCAGTTCGTTTGTGTTGCGAAGCATGTAATTCAATCGACGGCCGCCTCGATCGAATGAGATTTGGCGTTCCTTTTGCGAAACATAAAAACGGAAACTGGCTTTGTTCATTGCGTACCGAGTGAGCCGCCCCATGTCTTCGGCTGTCGAATACGGAAGCGGCTTGACCTTGTAATCGACACCGTGCGGATTAACGAAACGCGTGCGGTCCATCTTCAACTGTTTGGCCAGCGCGTTCATTTGAGCGACGAACGCATCAACGGGCGTGTATTTCGCGTTTGCTTCGCCGGGCAGGAGCGATTCTACCTTCGATCCAACATGGTACGCGAGCGTGTAGGCGGCGATATTATCGGACTGAACAAGCGCAGCGTATAGAAGATCGCGCAGCGTGATGTTGTCGCCCGGCTGAAAACCGATGTTGTTTTCAAGCGTCCCGATGAACGCTTCCTGTGGGATCGTGACTACCTGGTTGAGATCGCCCGACCTTCGCTCCGCCCAATCGAGCACCACGCTCGCGGTCGCGATCTTTGTCAGGCTACCGACCTGCACTTTCTTCCTCGCTTCCTGCTCGTCCAAAATGTAGCCCGTTTGCGCATCAGCGATGAGATATGCGTCTGCGGCAACGGCCGAGCGAAGAAGCGCTGTGCTGGCGAGAAACGCAGAAAAAACAATAACAAATCGACGTGACAAATGCATAAATACACTCGAACGGCAGCACCTTAATCGGCGCATTCTGATTGGCAAACGGCTTCGGAACAAGGCGGCTGCCAATCAGGATTTATCGTAGATGACATCTGAAGGCAGAGATCGCGATCCCCAATCGCGGCACCTTGTAGCAGAGGGCGTTGACCTCGGCCGCCCCAAACTTGCTACGCGCAGGCGAACCCCGGTCAGCGCCCGCAGCTGTAATTATGCTCAATCTAACTGGCACGTTGTTTTGTTACTTTGGCAACGGTTCACTCAACCATTTTTCAGATGTTCGCGCGTGACTTACCAGTAACCGCACTACAAAATAGATCACGATCGCTGAGGGAACCGCGAGGAAGAGTGAACCGAAAAACGCCGGCCAGAAAACAGGCCACACTACCCGTGAAAACACATGCCAATGCACGTAATCACGCAGTCCGAATTGCCCGAATTGGCGAAGATGAAAACGCTGCGCCGGAGGACGACTTAAGGCCCAGCATCCCAAATGGTATTCGGCAACGTACAGTGCAGGCATCCCCCAAATCAGAACGTCGTGCAGCGTAACTGCGATAGCTGCGGCAATTTTGTTGCAGCGGCAAACCCATGCCGTGCCGATCGATAGCAGTGTTTTCAGCGGATAAAGCGGTGTGAAACCAAAAAAGATTCCGATCGCCGATCCCAGAGCAATCGAGTGCGGCGTGTCTGCAATTGTCATCAGCGTCATGTGATGCTCAACCAGCCAGCTTTTTAACCGCGCCAGCGGCCCTGGTAATCGTGACTCGTAGTTCCCGGCGGATTTTGGCGCCGGACGTAGATCGTGCACTGGCGAAGCTAAACTAAAACAACTCCCCTGTCTGTGCAGGCGTTTTGACAATTTGATCCAGCGCCTGGCGCAAACGAAGCGCCGCGCGCGGCGCGTAATCGAGATTGTTGTTGTTAAAAATCACGTGTACGTCGCGCGTTCCTCGTGCAAGCTTTCTGCTCCGCTCTGCGACTTCGGCGATTTCACCCTCGGTGTAATCGTAATCGAAACGTGCGGCCACCGTTTTGCCCGTGATGTAAGCCTTTGCGTTACGCCCATGCAGTCGTAGATATGCGACTTTCGAGTTCGTCACCTCATCCACATCCGACCGCATAACCATGAAATGATCCGACGCAGGAGCGTCCACGTTCACAAAAATCGCATGATGCTTTTCCAAAAAGGCACTTGTCGATTCCAACTGATCGCCTACTGCCCAGTTCCGGTTTCGAAACTCAATCGCAAGGTCGTAGTCACTCAGCATTTCGATCAACGGTTCGAGTTCGCCCAGTTCATGTTTCCGCGGAGAAAACGAAGGCGATAGTTGCAAGAGAAAGACACCAAGCTTCCCGGCGTCGCGGACAATCGACATCGAACGCAGAAAAACCTTGAGCAGCGCTTCCTGTAAATCCGGGGTCGACTTCACGCGTCCCCTGGCATCTGTCTCCGCGCGCTTTTGTAGATCCGGCGGCAACAGTTTTGCCGGTGTTGAATGGAATGAGAAGAGTTGATGCAACTTTACGTCGAACGTGAAATCATCCGGCGTCGCCGCGCACCATCGCTCGACCATTCTCGGTTCGGGCACGGAATAAAATGTAGAGTTTACCTCGACCAATTCGAAATGCTGCGCATACCAGCCAAGCCGCTCGCCGGCGGGCATCTTTTTTGGATACCAACGCTCGACAAAGCCGGGGTCCGACCAGCTGGCCGTGCCGATGAGAATGCTTCCGGTTTCCGTTTTGCCAGGAAATCTCTTTGTCACGCCCCAACGAAGTCACACGCAGCCGCGAACGCAAATGCGATCGCTACCCCACTCGCTTTCATTGGGGAAAATGCTTTTTCGATTTGCGCAACATGAACATCGAAATTATCCTCGAAATGCGGGGTGGAGCAGCCTGGTAGCTCGTCAGGCTCATAACCTGAAGGCCGCGGGTTCAAATCCCGCCCCCGCAACCAATTTTTCCAATCCGCGGTGCCTTATCGCGTTTACGTTATTCAAAATCGCGAGGGAAAATTTTACATTGGCTTATCCGACGATGTCGGTCGCAGAATTGATCAGCACAATGTTGGCGATTCCAGATGGACTCGCGAAAAGGGACCTTGGATATTGGTATGGCAGAGTGAAAAGATGAAACTCTCAGGCGCTCGGAGACTTGAGCTCATGCTCAAAAAACAAAAAGGAGGCAATGGCTTTTATAGAATGATTGGCCGGTCACGGTTCGGCTCATAATCCCGCGTCCGCGGGACCGCGGGTTCAAATTAAGCCCCCGCAACCAAATTTTCGTAGTGGTGATTCTGGCGGCCGCTGTTTTTTAGCGGCATTTTTTTGTGCACAAGGAAGCACTTGCTACCGTAGATCGCGCGGGCAAGATTCACGCTCCGCAACGGCGAAGAGAGAAAGATCCAGCGTAGCTCAGTGGTAGAGCGGTCGGCTGTTAACTTATTCCGGACGCTTTTTTCTGTTTTTGCACGTTGCTCTCGTGAATGGCGCACAAGGCCGTTTTTCATAGGTAAAATCGCACGACTGCAATGCTAAACGACGTTATCTCAAATTTTCTTACATCCGACGAGCAGTATCAGATTGCAGTATCATATGGACTTTTTGCGTTGCCGAATCAATGGCACAGAAAACGGCCACATGCTGCGCCACCAATCGCGCCAGAATGATTTTGATTGGCTGGATGACTCCGAAGCCCCGCAATGCGCTTGCGATTGAAATACGAGTTTCCTACGCTGCGACCGATGCAAAACTTGTGAATTGCGCTGACGCGCTTCTGAACATGGATTCGGCACAGGAAGACCATGAACGTCGGGTTGGTGATCAACTTGTCGATTGGTACAACCAGCGGCACGGCACCTCTTTTCGGTTCGACGTTCGACCGGGCGACGCACCCGACCTCAAGTATCGGGACGGTGTGCATTGGCTTGGCGTCGAAATCGTA
>JBEDUS010000269.1:0-2940 GCA_040414975.1 Candidatus Udaeobacter sp. | reverse complement strand
GGATCAATTTTCTGCGGGTTCGCCACATCGATTCATATGCTAGTCGCAGCAAGAGCTCTCCAGGGAGCCGGTGGCGCAATGATGATGCCGGTCGGGCGCCTCGTCATTCTGCGCAGCGTACCGCGGTCGGAATTTGTGGACGCTCTCGCATGGCTGACAATACCAGCATTAATTGGTCCCATGCTCGGTCCGCCACTGGGCGGATTTATTACAACCTACTTTTCGTGGCGTTGGATATTCTGGATTAACATTCCCGTCGCGGTGCTTGGTCTCGTGCTGGCAACGCTTTTCATTCCGGAGATCGTTGAGGAAGATCCTCCACCGTTCGATTTGATCGGATTTATTTTGTCAGGTGTTGGACTATCCGCGCTTGTGTGGGCGTCCGCAACAATGGAAGGGGACGCGCTACCGGTCTGGGCGGTTTGGGTGTTGTTTGCCATCGGCTTGGTATGTGTCGCGCTCTATGCGCTGCACGCGGCACGAACCGCGAATCCTATCCTGGATCTCCGGCTATTCCGGCTCCCTACCTTCAAGGCCGGCGTGATCGGCGGCAGCTTCTTTCGAATCAGCGTTGGCGCAATACCGCTGCTCTGGCCTCTCTTGTTGCAGCTTGGATTTGGGCTGAGTCCTTTGCAATCCGGCCTGATGACCTTTGTTGGCGCAGTAGGCGCCATGTTAATGAAATTCACTGCCAGCCCGATTCTACGCCGACTTGGATTCCGCCGGGTGTTGGTGGTAAACGTGATCATAACTGCGATTTTTGGTGTCGCGCCGACCAGCTTTACGATCACTAGTCCTCATCTATGGATTCTCACCGTATTTTTTATCGGTGGTTTCTTTCGTTCGTTACAGTTCACATGTATCAATGCGATCAGCGTTGCGGAGGTCGAACAACCAGAGATGAGCCAGGCGACAACCCTGACAAGTGTTTTCCAGCAACTATCGCTAAGCCTCGGCATAACCATAGCTGCATTCATTCTTCAATCATCGATGGCGCTACGAGGCAGCCAGACGCTGGCAACTGGTGATTTCTTGCCCGCTTTCGTCGTAATTGCGGCGATTTCCCTTCTGTCGTATTTCAGTTTCGCCAGCCTGCCACCGAGCGCTGGAGAAGAACTTGCCGGACGAAAACGTGTTGCGTCCGCCGCAGTAGCAATGGCCGACGGGAGGAGTTACGGGAGGAGTTAAACGTTTGGCGTTTCGCTCGTGTTGGCGAGTTCTTCGACGCCGTCACGCCGATACGCCGTCACGCCGACACGTTCTTACGCCGCGGCTTCGCGGTGCTGGCGCGTTCGAAAAAAATTGGTCGCACCGTGTTTGTCTGAGTTGAGGGCGGCGTTTCGTTGTTAAATTGGTCGATCAAGCAGCGTACCCCGAGTTTGCCGACCGCATCGAAATCCTGTTTTACGGTGGTCAGTGGGGGCCGGAAAAAAGCCGCCTCGGGAATATCATCGAAACCGACAATCGACACATCTCTGGGCACCTGGAGTCCGTTTTCCTCGAAAGCTCGGATTGCGCCGAGCGCCATTTGATCGTTGGCGGCCACAAGTGCAGTGAATCGGTTCTTGTGGTGTTTGATCAGTTCAAGGGTTGCTTCGAATCCGCCCCTGGATGACCAGTCACCTTCGATGCAAGGCCCCGGTTTAAGGCGCGCGGCTTTCAGCGCTTTAAGCCAACCCTGATATCGTAGTCGGGATGCCCGCCAGACAACCGGCGCTCGCAGATAAGCGATCTGTTTATGGCCGAGATCGATCAGGTGCTTCGTCAGCATCCGCGAAGCTTTTTCCTGTTGAACAAAAACGGAAGGCACTTCAAAACCGAAATCGGAGTCGATGGCCACCACAGGCACAGTTTTGCAGACATCGCGAAGACGACGCAGATCAATTTCCAAGGGGAGGTGCATCAATATTCCGGCGACCCGATGGGCGCAAAGGGTATCGACCGCCCGGTGAATTTCTTCGACGTTTTCTTCCGGTATACCAGCAAACATGATGTTGTAGCCATTTGCTCTGGCCGCTCGTTCGACATTGAGCACAATCTGGGACGGGCCATAGAGGCCGGTGGCAAACGTAACCACTCCGATCACCGTTGAACGCCGGCTCACCAGGTGCCGTGCGGTTAGGTTGGGACGGTAGCCGAGTCGATCAAGAACTTTGGTCACCCGCTGGCGCGTTGCATCAGCCACATCGGGCATCTCATTGATCACACGCGAGACCGTCTGGTAGGAAACTCCGGATTGAGCGGCGACATCGTGAATGGTGACGTCTCTCTTTCGCATTGAAGCGGCCAAATCTAGCACTCCGGCAGTGCAAGTGCGAGTCCAGCGTGCGGCTTCGCCGCACGGCTGACCGTTTTCGGTCTTTCAGTTTCCGGTTCCCGGTGAGAAAAAAACGAACAGAAGGTCGCAAAGATTAAGAAAATGTAAACGGAATCTCTGTCAATGGAATCTCTATCTAAAGACTTCCGATCTTGGCGATCTTCTGTTCGATTCCATATTTCTTTTCGCCGTCTCGCTCGTCGCCCTCTCGCCCCATCTCACTTCCAGCCTCACTTGCACTCGCACTCACACCGATTTGTGGCGCTTGCGGTGATGCCTGGATCGGTGGCTCACATATTTGTCGGAGGCTCTGGACATGGGCGCATTGAGTTCGGGGACCGAGGCGATGCCTGTGTCACCCAGGCGATATTGTTCCAGAATGCCCTTAGCGATGCCGTTGGCAATTTTGGATTGGTAGGCGTCGTTCGTCACTTTCTGCGCCTCACCGGGGTTCGTCAGATACGCGCATTCACAGAGAACCGATCGAATCTCCGGGTTCCGAGTCAGTCGAATGCGCCGGCGCAGAACGCCGATGTTGCTTTCGCCGGTCTCAGCCACAACGTTTTCCTGGATTCGGGTTGCCAGTCCGTGGCTGTCCGCTCTCCAGAAATAGGTCTTTGCCC
>JBEDUS010000268.1:0-2760 GCA_040414975.1 Candidatus Udaeobacter sp. | reverse complement strand
TATTGTTTCCCTGCGACTCTGTCAGCCGTCCCTAATTATGCCTTCGCGGGAAACGAGATCACGTCCGCCCGCTTCGTTGCGGGCGGCGCGAAGCTCACACGCTGCGCCTGAGCAATGCTGTGCTCACGCCGCAAGTGGCCGTAGGTTTTCATCGCCAACACACCGCCGTCCTTGTGTCCAAGCCAACGGGAAACGGTAGGGATATCCACGCCGCTCTCGATGCAGCGCGTAGCGAAGAGGTGTCGTAAATCATGGTGGGTAATGCGCGTCATGCCGACCTTGCGGGCCGAACGATCAAGAGATTTCTGGCATACGCGAACGCGGAACACTTTTTCGGTGAGCGGCTCAAACGCTCGCGCCTCCCGCATTTGTTTAAACAATGCGCATGCATCTGCAATCATTGGCACGCGACGCACTTCCCAATTTTTTGTTGCGGTTTGTGAATCGCCGCGAACAACAATCTCGCCAGCGTCAAAGTCTAGGTCTTTCCAGGCCAGCTCGCGCACTTCGCTTATACGGCAACCGGTAAAAGCTAGGCCAGCCGCCAGATCTCCGCAGTTAATCGAATTGCGACTTTGGCCGTTACGCATCTCTCCGATTAACGCCTCGAACTGTGCGCTAGAAGGCAGTTCCGGGGGTTGTGTGCGTATCTTCGCGCGTTTGGTGCCCAGTGCAGCATTGCCGTAAAGGACACCCGCCTGAACAGCGACATCGAGGACGTTCCGCAGGATCCCCAGTGTATTATTAAACCACGTCCCTGATACGGTTTTCGCGTACCGCCTGGCCCATTCCTCGCAATCTAATTTCGTAATGTTGCGAACAGGAGTTTCCTTGAGCCCCGGCCAGCTTTTATAGAGCGAATAAAGGCATCGCCGCCAAAAATCGCGTGTGCTCTGTTTTAAGTCCCGATTATCATCAAGGTTACGCAGGTGAATGGCGGCAGCCTGAGCAAACGTCATTTTTGCCGAGCCTTCACTGTTACTGTTCGCCACGCGCTCGCGGTGTTCTCGCAAGAATTCAGCGAGACGCGCTTGTGCTACACTGAAGTGTGACGTTTTCAGCGATTTCCAAATCTCTTTGCCGCCGGCAAACGCTCTGGCATAGTAACGCCCTGACTTATGGCGGACCAGATTTTGGAGCCGCGTTTTTTCCCATGTTTTCGTCGGTTTGCACTGTTTCACAAGGCCGACCGTAGAAGATGACCGTGAAAAGCGCAACAAAATTTTGTGCCGCGGGTCATTTCTCCAATGGAAAATTGCCTCGTGGTGTAACGGTAGCACTAGAGACTCTGGATCTCTCTGTCTAGGTTCGAATCCTAGCGAGGCAGCTCTTTAAATGACAGCGACTTACGCAAGTTAATCGAGCGAGCTAAAATCTATTGTGACTAAATTGTGACTAGAAACTTTGCGTGATGCCGGCCCGCGCCGCGCCGGAGCACGGCCCATTTCTTCATTTCTTGTGGTGGGCAGCCACTCCGCCGGGTAGCGGACGACAACTCAGGCGATTCTAGCGGGCTTCTGCATGAGGAACCGTTCGCCTTGCCAACTTGCAGCGTTTCACGTCAAACTTCCCTCGATGGAGGCAGAAATAGACGACAAATTGCCGTCAATTCTAAACATTGATCCATCTTAAAAACAGTAATCATATGAAATATCTGGCGCTTCTTTTGTTAGCAGGCACATTTTTATCCAATCCGAATTCGAACGCTCAAACGGCAAAATCAACATCGATCAAACCGACTATTATTTTTGTACACGGCTTATGGGCCGATGGATCCTCCTGGAACAAGGTTATTCCGTCATTGCTCGAACAAGGGTTTAACGTTATTTCAGTGCAGAACCCTACTACGTCGCTCGAGGATGATGTCGCGGCGACAAAAAGAGCCATCAAACTGGCTGGCGGCGACGTCGTTTTGGTCGGTCACTCCTGGGGCGGCTTTGTCATCACTGAAGCCGGGGATGATCCTCATGTAAAGGCACTTGTCTATGTGGCAGCCTACGCGCCCGATCAGGGCGAGACCGTTCCCTCAGTGACCGAGAAAGCTCCGCCTACACAACTGTCGAATTTTTTACAGACCACTGACGGGTTCGTGACCCTTTCAAAAGAAGGAGTGACAAAAGCTTTTGCAAACGGTCTTCCGGCTGACGAACAGAACATGATATTCTGCGTCCAACAACCGGCTTCCCAGAATGTCTTCAACGCGTCGGCGCGCGGCCATCGACGAACCCTGGGCCGAAGATGGCGTGTTCTACGACCCTAAAACGGGCGCCCACCATGGGCGCGACGAAATCGATCGCGTCGCAGACGCGATCACGGCTACTCACCATGACTTTCAATATCAGCCAATTGCCCAACCCGAGGAGTTGGGCAACGGCGGTCGGGTCCGATGGGTATCGGGCCGTCCTGGCGAAGCGCCAGCTTAGGCTGGAACTGATTTCATTATTGCCCGGGAAGGCCGGATTGCCGCCCTTTATCTGTAATTCGACAAGCTCCCCTGAGCATCGGCTACACGCCGTTCTCCTCACGATCGTCGCAACTGTCTCTGTTTACAGCTTGTTCTCTCACGGCGTTTCGCCCCATACTTTGGCGCCTACAGGAGGAAACATAGATTGAATGAAAACCAAGCGAATTGTTGCTATCTTCATGCTGGTTCTTCCGCTCCTTTGCGGGAGCACTATTTGCGTTGCAGACGGTTTTGATTCGGTTCGCTGTGGATCTGACGTTCGAAAAGCTCTCCTCGGCCGCCCAATGCCAAATGAG
>JBEDUS010000267.1:0-24909 GCA_040414975.1 Candidatus Udaeobacter sp. | reverse complement strand
TTTCGCTTCGCTCAACATGACAGGATACGCGTCTTCGCTCTAACGCTTTAAACGCTTCAACCATTCAATGATCACAGTTTCGTCCGGCCTGAAAGCGCGGCTGTAAGCGTTAGTTCGTCCGCCGATTCCAGGCCGCCGCCGGCTGGAATGCCGCGGGCGATGCGCGTGAGGTTGACCGGTTTATTCTTCAACAGATCTACGATGTAGTTTGTGGTCGATTCACCCTCCACATCGGCAGGCAGCGCAAAAATGATTTCAATAATCTTTTCGCGATCAGTGCGCTCTATCAATTCTTTGATTCGCAAATCTTCGGGACCGACATGATCGAGTGGAGAAATTTTTCCTCCCAGGGAATGGTATCGCCCTCGAAATGCATTGGTTTTTTCCAGAGGAAGAATGTCCGTTGGTTGTTCTACGACGCAGAGCAACTCCGCCGAGCGTGAGGAGTCCGCGCATATCTCGCAAAGTTCGCCGGCAGAAAAAAATCCGCATAGTTTGCACGAACGAATCGCCTGGCGCGTGTCCGCGATAGCGCTCGCGATTTGCTCCGGCCGATCGTCCCGTGCCCGGACTATCCAGAGCGCAATCCGCTCGGCAGAGCGAGGACCGACCCCTGGCATTTGTCGGAGTTGCGCAATCAAATTCCGGATTGCAACCGGATACTCCGTCCTTCTCAAAGCACGCTCAGCTTTCTTCCAAGGTCGATTCCGTTAGCTGCAGAACCAGCGGTTCGAGGCGGCGTAAATAAAATTGCAACGCAGGATCGTCTTCGCCCTCAGGTCCGCGGGCCTTCTGGAATTCAGCGTAAGCTTCCGCCCAACGTTTTTCTCGATACAGAACCACACCGCTCCAGAAAGAATCTCTGCGCGCGACATGTTCCGGGCGGGCTTCCGTGGCAAGCCAGAGTGGTTCGTAGATTTCTATTCGATCGTGCGAATTCATTCCGCTCACAAAATCAATTGGACGCGCGACAACCGCCTCGCTCACTCGATCGAAAGAAGCCGTATCAATTAAAATCTTTGATCCATACCGGTGATTGAGAGCACAAAACCGGCGCGCCAATTCAATCGGTTCACCACTCGCCAGGAGCGCGGGATGCACACCGTCCTTTAATGCGCCGGCAATGATCGCTCCCGAGCTGACGCCCGCGTGAACCTCCCAATCACGAAAAGGCACTTCGTTGTCCTGCCGGTGCTCGCGAAACTTCTTTGTCACATCGAGCACAGCGCGCACTGCATCCTCGGCGTGTTGGCTGCCTGCGCTCGGAAATCCAAAAATTGCAACGACGCCCTCCCCGTCTGCAGCCTGTAAATATGCCCCTTTTTCGATGAGGCTGTCGGCGGTCTCACGAATAAACCTTGCCATTGTTTCAGCGAAAGCTGCGGGATCAGAGTCAGTCGTAAATCCACGCCGGTTGGCAATGTCGCAAACAACCACACTCGCTTCATACGCTTTCGCCCGACCATCGAATGGGCCGTCGCTGACACGACGAAATTCTTTTTTCGAGAGGCGATTGGCAAAGATGCTTCGCATTAAATGCGAGCGGTCCCTTCTCAAAAAAGCCATCCAACCTTCCGCGCCGGCCACCGCCAGTACGAGGGCAAAAATGGAGGGAACCGGTTGAAAAAAAATCCCGTAAAGCGAGCAGACCCACGAAAGCACAAGCAGCTCAACGAACAAAAAGCCGAACAACAGATAGTTTCGCAACCGTCCCCCAGTTGCGGTATTTTTTAGGCTGAGCCAGGCAACACCAACCGCTATCAGCAAGACGAAAACGTACTGCCATTTTTCACCCACGACCCTCGTCGCTCGGGCATAATCAGAAACAAGGCTGGCAACGCCAGCCTCAAGACCCGCCATTGCCTTGGCTCCGTGTAGGAGGCTCACAACGATGGCGACGACGACTCCAATTATGAGCGTTGGGATCAACGAGCGCTTCATGGCTTTATGAACAATCAGGCCTTTTGCTCAGCTGCAGCCGGGTAATAGGATTGCACAACCAGCTCGCTTAAGAATTTGTCCGGCGCATTGACCGCTTCGGCATTGATAACAAACCTCGTCCGACCGGTGTTCTTTTTGATCAGGTTTAATCCGAACTGATAATCCTTGAACAGGTGGGCGCAAAGGTCGTTCATGGTCATTCGCTCAGCTTGCGCGCGTTCGACCAGGCGCTGAACTGCAGCATCATCGAAAATCAATTCCAATCCATGCTCGCTGCTGAATTTCTGCGCAAATTGACGCGCGCCAGCTTCGAGCATTTGCGCTTCCAGCTTGTGTCCTTCCGCCATCAATCGGTCGAGCACACGCTTTGGCTCGCGCACGAGCGCAGCAGTAACCCGCAATTGGCTGAGGCCTGATCCGGCCAGGTAATATTTGTAATCGCGGAACAATTTTTCGAATACCGTCAGCAATCCGCGTGCCCCGGTTTTCTCTTTCGCGGCAGCTTCAGCTAGCAATCGGAGCGCTTCATCCTCGAAACTGATTTCAATGCCGTAAGCACGAAAGGCGCGCTCGTATTGCCGGAGCAAACTCCCCTCGGAATACTTCATGATATTGAAAAGGTCATCCGCATCCAGATCTTCACAAACCACACGCACCGGTAATCGCCCGATAAATTCCGGCTCAAACCCATATTCCATAAAATCCTGCGTCGTCACGTGGCGGAACAATTCGTTGTCCATCACCTGAATCGGTTCTGCGCTAAATCCGATTTGACCGTGGCGAACGCGCCGCGCCACTTGTTCCTTCAACTTCTCAAATGCGCCACTGACCACGAAGAGAATGTGGCGAGTGTTGATCGTTTCCCGCTTCGCCTTGCCGCGCCGTTGAAATTCGAACGCGGCCTGCAACTGCGCTTGCAAATCATTCATACTGCGGACCGGCACTTCTGTTTCCTCCATTAACTTCAGTAGCGTGGTCTGCACACCGCGTCCGCTCACGTCTCGCCCGATCAAATTTCCAGCCGCCGCGATCTTGTCGATCTCGTCGATGTAAATGATCCCGAATTGTGCCAGGTTCACGTCGCCATTGGCCTTGTGCACCAGCTCGCGCACCAAATCCTCCACATCGCCCCCGACGTAACCGGTCTCGCTGAACTTCGTGGCGTCCGCTTTCACGAATGGCACTTTGATCAGGTCCGCAATGTGTTTGATGAGATACGTTTTGCCCACCCCGGTCGGGCCGACCAAAATCACGTTTTGTTTAATGTATTCTATCTCCTGCGCGCGCGTGGCATCTTCTTTCTCCAGGCGGCGCAGGTAATTGGCGTGGTTGTAATGATCGCAAACCGCGATCGCCAGCACCTTCTTGGCTTCATCCTGCTTGATGACGAAGCGATCGAGATGCGCCTTGATATCTCGCGGCAGAAGATTGAATTCGAATTCCTTGTAATCGGTCTTCTCTGACTTCCCCTCCTCTTCTGCTGGGGCGGGCTCCGGCTCGGCAAAAGTCGCCACCGAGACCCGGTCGCCGAAGTTCTGTTTCATGAACTCTGTGATCTTGGCCTTCAATTCTTCTGGCGAAGGAAATTGTGGTGGTGGGTTTTGCTCCATATCGCGATCGAGAAAACGTCGCGTCAAAAACCAATTATGGCAATGATTCGTCTAAAATCTGACGCTCCAGGCGGGGAATTCGTTCATCTTTGCTCCTGGGCCAAGAGAGACGCCGATCTACCCCCGAAGGTGGAATGCGTTGTCCTGAACCATCGCCTACCGATTCTGCTCAATGTCGGGAAAGAGCTTCGAAATCAGTTCCCTGTATTCAGGCTTCGCTGTTGTAGCGGTCTCGACTAGTTCCCTCTCCGCTTTCCTTTGCCCGGTTTCGCTGGCAAAGACAGCGCAACGCCATTGTCGATCTGCAGCGTCAGGCGAGAGTAAGTCGATGAACGATCTGGATATAGCCAGTAATTCCGTTGGCGAGAGCTTCTCCCACGTGATCCATGCAATGCCATACGGAAGTTTCATCGTGAGGCCTTCATCCGTAGCGCTCACTATGCCTGTGTATTGCGCCCCGCTGCTGTCTGCGAGTGCACCCGAAAAATGCGCGCGATCGAGATCGTCGATCATAGTTCTCTTCCAATCGGACAAGAGTTCCGCTCTCTTTTCTGCGACCTCCCTGGTCGTATCAAAATAGGTTCCGGTCAGCTTGACATTCCTGATCGCGTCAGCCGCTTGATCAAAGTGATACAACGCGATCTGCTCTTTATAATCGGCAAGCGCTCGATTCCACGGGCCGCGATCCTGCAACGACGTTGCTAATGCCGCGACGTCCCTCCACGAACGCGAGAAGCCCCGCTCGAAGACGAAAAGAATTGCAGCCGCAACTAATATCACTGCCACAGCCAGGCGAATTAGACTCGACCGGCGAGCAAACCGGCGCCCAGCCTTTCGTACACGTTCAAAACCGCGCCACGAAAAGCGAGGTAGCGACCAACGCGCGCGCTGCGAACGCACTGTATCGCCGCCGTCACCTGCACTCTCCAGAGTCCGCCGCGCCAACTCAAGCTCTGCCACGAGGTCATCGTAAGAAGAAAAACGCTGCCCTGGATCTGCTGCGATCATTCGTTGTACAACGCGCGCGGTGGATGGCGACACATCTGGGACAACAGCTTCCAAATCGAGGGGTCGTTGTTTTAGCTCACGCAAGGCACTGGCTGAATTTGTGCTGGCTTCAATGGGCGGCCTGCCCGCAACGGCGTGAAATAGCGTTGCACCCAGGCTATAAATATCGCTGCGAAAGTCCTCCGGCTGATTACTCAATCTTTCCGGTGCAACATAATGTGGTGTGCCCCACACGACGCTGTCGGTTTCCGAACGTTGCGTTGTGGCGCTAGCAAGGCCGAAGTCGCCGATTTTTGCCGCGTGTTCATCACTAAACAGAATATTGGCCGGCTTCACATCGCGGTGAATCAGGCCCCGTCGCAGTGCGGCACGCAGTCCCTTCGCAACCTGAACACCAATTTCAAGCACTTGTTTTTCCGGCAACCGCGGGTGCATCCCCATCAAATCATCGAGACTGCCTCGATCGACCAATTCCATCACGACATAGAACTGGCCGTGATCAGTTCCCGAATCGAACACCTGTATGACGTTCGGATGATTCACGGAGGCAGCAATGCGCGCCTCTCGTTGCAATCGCGCATCATAATCCACTTCCCCGCCGAGATCTCTTCGCAACAGCTTCAGCGCGACAAATCGATCCAGCTGAGTATCGCGTGCTTTGTAAACGGTTCCCATCCCGCCAACACCCAGCGTTTCGACTACGAGGAAATGATCGAAAGTTCTCTGGACGCGGACCTTCTTGCCGCAGTTTGAACAAGGGATGCGCGCCAATGGTTCTGCCGTCGTGGTGTCGACAGGCGCTCCGCAACCGGCGCATGCTTGGGCGGTTGGCTCACTCGCCATTAGGTAGGAATTGTAACATTCACGCCTTACAGAGCAAAACGTAGCACAGGCGTGCTGGCTGCGCGGCTTTTAGGTATCTCGCCTGGCGATCCACGAACTGCTATTGTCCGTTCGACTGTTCGCGATTCCAGACTAAAAGGCCGGGACACGCATTCATGCAGCTATGAGCCAACGTCCAGCGGAGGATTCGACCCGAATCGAGCTTGTCGTATCAGCCAACGAAGCAAGGCTTCGTCTCGATCAATTTCTGGCGAAGCGGCTTCCAGAATTCTCGCGGTCGCGGCTTCAGCAGTTGATCTGCGGCGGGTTCGTTCGACTCAACAACTCAACCAGCCGCCCACGCCAAATTGTTCGAAATCACGATAAGATTGAGCTCACCGAGCCGCCGCTGGAAAAAATCGAGACTCTGCCAGAACGGATCCCGCTTGAGATTCTCTTCGAAGATAACGATCTCATCGTGATCAACAAACCAGCCGGGCTTATCGTTCATCCGGGCGCCGGCCATCGAGAGCACACTCTGGTTAACGCGCTCCTCAACCACTGCGCCACATTGTCGGGAATCGGCGGGAAAGAGCGTCCCGGGATCGTTCATCGCCTCGACAAAGAGACGAGCGGTTGTCTGGTCGTGGCCAAGAACGATCTGGCGCATCGCGAATTATCCAGGCAGTTCGCCGCGCGCACGGTGGAAAAGATTTATCTTGCTCTGGTCGCCGGGAAATTACGCAAACCAACTGGTGTGATCGAAGAGAAAATCGGACGACATCCAGTTCATCGAAAACGAATGAGCGCGACCGCTGTGCGTGGGCGCGCGGCCAAAACCGAGTATCGCGTCATTCGCTCAAGCGAGCGGGCAAGTCTCGTCGAATGTCGGCTATGCAGCGGACGAACCCATCAGATTCGCGTGCATCTTCATCATCTTGGTCATCCGGTGCTTGGCGATAAAGTCTATGCGCCGCGTCTCGCAAAGGATTTTCCGCGACAAATGTTGCACGCGTGGAAGCTCGGCTTTCGCCATCCTCGCACGGAAGAATGGAAAAGCTTTCAGGCACCGTTGCCTGATGATTTTAACATTGCGATGGCGAGCTCCATGCCGGGTGCCGCGTGAAGAATACTGTTTGTCATTCAATACCACACAACGCTTGAACGGAAGCCATCCGCAGGGGATTGGCGAATCTTATTTTGCCGGGGATGAAGCTACGAGTTTCTGGAAGCGTGGATCGTTGCGCAATGACGCAAACATTGGATCCAATCGGAGCAACGCAGGAGTTAGCGGTGGGTTTGCGGCCAATGGCGCCTCGTACGGGATTGAAAGCAGCTTCTCGAGGGTCGTGATGGAGCGGTCAGGGTCGCCACTCCGAGCCGTAACTCGCGCAAGGATCTCGAGCGGCCTGGGACCGGTCAATGCGTCTTTGTCGATCGGAAATTGAGCGATCGCGCGCTCCGCCAAAGCCAGCGCAGCGGCGCTGTTACCCAGACCCATGTTTGTAAGCGCCAGATCTCCCGTAAGAATAAAATTTTGAGCCTGCTCTTTGAGAAAAGGTTCCAGCTCACTGCGCGCCTGGGCCCAACTTTCGCGGGCGGCTTCATGGTCGCCGGCAACCTCCTGCGCCCAGCCTAACCAAAACCGCAGTTCGCCAGCGTAAAAACCCAATGCGGGATCGGGCTTGGCCAGTATCTCCTTTAGCTGAGCAATCACCGGCGCAGGGCGTGACTCAAGGATAGCCTGATAAACTTGTGTTTCCAACGCATTGACGTACCCCACTCCCAGCTTGAGAGGCGCTAAGAGCATCGAAGCACGCGAGAGATCGCCCTGTGCTTGTGCTATTCGCGCCTTTACCACGATAGTATCTATGTCGTCGGGTGTGATGTTGAGAATTTGCTCAAGCTTAACTATGGCTTCGGGGAACCGACGAAGGCAGACGTAGGAACGCGCGTGTTGGGATAGCAGGTTAACATTGCGTGGGTCCAGCTTCTCGGCTTCGTTGAAGTACGCCTCGCTCTTGTCCCAGTTGCCTCGCCTTCGCTCAACATAGGCCAATCCTTGAAGAACTTTGCTGCTGTGAGGCATTAGTTGGTAAGCTTGCTCAAGATACTTCAAGGCAGTGTCATAGTCTTTAAGGCAGGCATAGTGATAGAAACCCTTGGCCAATATCGCTTCGCCAAGGTTAGGCTGTAGCCTAAGAGCCGTGTCGGCTGCTTCGCGCGCTTCTTCGCGGAGGGCGACCGTTGGTTGAAGACTTTGTGTAAGATAGCCGCTCGCATCGACATAGGAGAGCAACGCCCAGCCCAGAGCGAAGTTAGAGTCTAACCGCACTGCTTCTTTGACGTATTTCTCCGCTCCAAGCGAGTTCTCCGGTGTGAATGCAGTTTTCAGCGTGTATGCCAGGCCACGCAGGTAGGCATCGTAGGCTTGAGGATTGTCAGTCGGCTTCGCATTGATAACTTCCCGTTCGTCGCCTGTAAGTTTCGCTCGTAATTGGTCCGCGATGGCTTTGGCCACTTCGCTTTCGACTGAAAAGATGTCGGTCACCTTGCGATCAATGGTGTCGGCCCAAAGATGGGAATCATTGGCTGCCTTGATCAGCTGCACATTAACGCGCACGGCGTCGCCGCTCTTTTGCACGCTTCCTTCCAGAATATGGGCAACGCCCAGTTCTTTTGCGATGTCCGGCAGATTTTCCGGGGCGCTTTTGTAATGTTGCGTCGAAGTGCGCGAGATAACTTTTAGATCCGCAATCCTGGATAAACGTGTCAGGATCTCGTCCTGTATTCCCTCTGCAAAATAAGCGTTCTCCTTGTCGCTGCTAAGGTTTTCGAAAGGCAATACTGCGATGGACCGCTCAATCGGCGTGAAAGGCCGCGTCCGTTGATACAACCAGGTCACAAGCGCGATTGCTACGACTGCCAACGCTGCTGCCGCAGTTGCCAGCACAGTTCGCCTGCGTCTCGATCGCGCTTTAGGATTAAACCGTTCGTAGCAATTGTGGACAGCAGAAAGTAACTCACGCGCTGTTTGCGGTCTGTCCTTGGGATCCGGAGCCAGCATCGATTTCAGCAGCGCAATGACCTGCCCCGGGAGGTGCAGGGCTTTGACATGTTCCAAGGGCAGCTCACCGGTTTGCCTCACGCGGATTTCTTCCATCGTACCACCTACAAAAGGTGTCCGACCGGTAAGCAGATACCAAAAAGTAACACCCAGTGAGTAGATATCGGAACGCATGTCAATCGGCAATTGCCCGCCACCCACGAACTGCTCAGGACTGGCAAAGGCCGGCGTCCCAATGAAGCCCGCCTGAGTTTGCTCAATGCCTGGCTCCTGAGGTCCCATGACTTTGGCCACTCCGTAATCAATCAGCTTTACCGTGAGCGCTCCGCTCGCATCGGATTCGAGCATGATGTTCGAGGGCTTGATATCACGATGCACTACACCGCATGCTTCTGCAGCAGCCAACGCGCGCGCGGCTTGCTCAATTACTTCCAAGGCCGAAGCGAGTGGCATTGGCCCATCGCGCCGCACACGCGCTTCCAGCGTTTCGCCCTTGACTAGTTCCATCGCAAAGAAACACTCGCCCTCTTGCTCCCCGTAATAAGTTACCCGGGCAACGTTTGGGTGATGAATGTTCGCAGCCGCGCGTGCTTCACGCAGAAAACGCGATCGCGCGCCGGGATTCTGGGCGGCACTTCGGTCAATGACCTTGAGGGCAACTTCTGAGTTCAAGACTGTATCGCGAGCGCGGTAGGTTATGGCCATCGCTCCCGCACCGAGTTCGACCGGAAACCCATCCTCGCCTACTTCCACCTCAAAGTGGGCATATCTCAATGGTCCGGGTGTTAGTCGACCTCGCGGCACTGGTCTTTCTGGTTCTTCGCCGTCCGCGAGAAAGCCAAGGCCAACAAGGCAACGCAAGCATTCGCCTTTGGGACCAACTTGGGTCAGCAGTCGGCCACATGTCGCGCATGTACCCGCCGTTTGAGGCTGGGTGTCCGTAGGTCCAAGACCGATGCCTTTGTGGTCCATGCGCAAGGTCAGCTCACGCCATCAATATTTGATAGAGATGGCGCAGCTCCTGATCGACATCTGCGGGATCGGAGACAGTACTGGCTACTTCCATTCTTAACGAGTCGCGATAACGCTGACGAAGGCGCGAAAGCCAGGTACGCAGAGTAGCGATGGGCACTCCGAGTCGAGCTGCTGCTTCCTCCTGGTTCGGCGGCGTGACAGTTCCACCTGCGACGAACGGTCTTAGTTCTTCAAGCCACTCAGCTTTGCCCTCTGCCACAAATGCGGTCTGCAAATTGTCCCAGGCCCGCGAAACGATGGTTGACGCCCAGACCACGTCGTAGCAACCAGCGTCGCTCAGATGAGCTGTTGCCAACATTGCCGCTTCGGCCTCCGGCAGGTGTTCCTCAATCGAGACGATCTGACGGCCGCCGCCTCTCTTCAACGCTCGCGCGCGGTCGTATTCGTTGAAGAGGAAATTCTGGAGAGATCCCAAAAGGAATGTGCGAAGCCGGCCTTTTTGTTGGTCCGCGCGGGTCAAGCTGTTTTGCTCAAGCAGATAGGCGAAGAAGCCTTGGACAAGGTCCTGTGCGTCAGCTGACGAAAAACCGCGGTGGCGGAGAAAACTGTAAAGCGGCGGCCAATAGGCCTCGCAAAATCCGGATAGCGCCTGCTGAGCGGATTCCTCTGACTCCGTCTCTCGCGCACGCAAAACGACCGTCCAATGCGTCGTTTGAAACGAAGCACCGCCCTCCTGCAACGTTCCCGGGATTGCTTTCGTTCACGCAAAATCGCCTATCAACCGCGATTTAGCGAGAATAAAATCGCGGTAGGTCTAACCAATGCCAGAAATGAATCGCGCTTTCAGCGCCGGCGTTCTGGGGTTCCCAACCGCCTAGGGCGCTAGACAACCGATGCCGCAGTCGGCGTCGCCTTCGATTAGTATTGAGCGAGGAGTTTCTCCTCGCTTGCGTTCTGAACGGACAAGGAAATCTCGGACTGGCTCGACTTCATTTGCCCCACTTTGGCTGTTCCGTGTTCGCTCTGCTCTTGCGCAATGGCGCCGATGCTCAGGACCGCAAACGCCATTGCTACGGCCGCTGCCACTTTCGCTTCGATAGATAGCTTCATGTGTTCTGGACCCGATTGTTCAGCAGAAGTTCCCTCCAGCCACCGCCAAAATTGAAATAAGCCATGTTGTGTACTAATAACATGTCGTGGTTCCGGCTGGGCGCGCCAGCGAGTGACCGCCAGGCATGGCGCAACTGTTCAAAAAGTCTGATGAAGAGTTTTTTCATAAGTTTAGAGACAAGAAGCTAACTGGCTGCCTTCGGTGCCTTCCGGGTTCGGACAGTTTGCGAAAACACGAACAAAAGAGGCCCGCAGTTTGGCAGAAACGTGGCCGGCCCGCTTTGTCCAGTAATCGAACCAGCTCAACGAGGCGTCGGCAAAGAGTTCGGTGCGGACAACTTCCGGGCAGACATTCAGCGCTTTGCAAACATTCACGAATGAATAGGGCCAGGAAAAATCGTTTGCGGTGACCCAATCATAAGCATCGACATACAATTCCTTCCTGACTCCTCTGGTCGCGGAGCGGAAGCGGCGCAAATCGTGGGCGGCCTGTTTTAGCACGCCAAGGGCAAGACCTTTCTCTGGCATTGCCGCGGCGGCTTCGGTGGGAGGAAGAGAAAAATGGGGGCTGCGAGCGTTATCGGATTTCGCATTCAAAAACGCATCAAACGCCTCCATTGCCTCGCGCGATATCCGCGATGTCCGCTGTCTTCCGCTGTTTTCGACCTCGGGAGAGTTCGGAAACAGAACAAATGGACCACTGAAACCGGTCTTACTAAGTCGATTTTCTACGAGGAGGTTCATGTGGAGTTTCGGTTGGTTGACTCGATTGTGTTCTCCTTTTCTAAAGATTTTTTGGGCGGACATTTCAAAGAATTTAGAATTATTTTGCAGTCCGGCTCTGTCAGCCGCAGGAATTGGCACCGAGGTCCCTGTCCAGGTCGATTTCAAGGGTGATATCGAAACCTTAAGGGAGAGCCACGAATCCCCCGATCGAGTGTCTCGTTCCGCTTTGCTTGTTGCGCACCCGGCGTAAGCTCTGTGAAATGACTGAGGAACAACAGGATGAACAGTTCTATCGCGATACGGAAAGTGTTGCTTTTCCGAAACTGGACGATCACCAGCTTTCCTTGCTTGAGCCCTTGGGAAAAAGACAACTGCTAAAGCGTGGTGAGCTGGTTTTCAAAGCCGGGCAGCGTAATGTCGGCCTGGCTATTATTTTGCGCGGCGAACTTGAGGCGTTCGAGCAACGGGATGGCGTCGAACAGGTTCTCGCCACCGCGCGCGAGCGCGATTTCACTGGCGACGTCTCGATGCTCCAGGGGACGTCGGTTCTTGCGTCAGCGAGAGTGACGTCGGAAGAGGCGGAGATCCTTCACGTGCCCGCGACCGAACTCCGGCGCGCGTTCGCCGAACTGCCGGGGGTCAGCGAGCCAATCGTAAAGGCATTGATCATGCGTCGGAAGCGACTGCGACGCGATCGGGAATTTGCCGGGTTGCGCGTTCTTGCAGCGGGCGGCGAACGTGAAGGACGTCAGCTTGATGATTTCCTCGACAAAAATCGAATCCCGCACCGGGTCATAGAATTTGAGAGCGAACAAGGACAGGCACTCAGTAAACGTCTACACTTAACTACTCGGGATTTGCCTGCGCTGATTACGCCTGCCGGCGCTCCTTTGCGCAGACCTTCATTGCGCGAAGTCGCGCAGGTAGCTGGTTTGCTGCGTCCACTGGCGTTCGAGGATGAAAGTGAAATTACGTCTGACCTGGCGATCGTCGGTGCTGGGCCGGCCGGCCTTGCCGCAGCTGTCTATGCCGCCTCCGAGGGATTGCGTACCGTTGTTTTGGAAAGTTACGCCCCCGGTGGCCAGGCCGGTTCATCCTCACTAATTGAAAACTTCTTTGGATTTCCCACTGGCGTTAGTGGCGGCGATTTAACCTGGCTCGCTCAGCTTCAGGCTTACCGGTTCGGCGCGAAATTTTCGACGCCGGCGCAGGCACTCTCCCTTGATTACAATGCCACCGGCGCATACCGCGCCTGTCTTCAGGTCGAAGGTTGCTCAGCCGTACTTCGAGCAAAAGCTGTCATCATCGCTACCGGCGCCGATTACCGCCGCCTCGAAGCCGAGGGGCGCGAGCAATTTGAGAACATGGGCGTTTACTATGCGGCAACTGCAATGGAAGGCCAGCTTTGTCGCAACGAAACGGTTGTCGTCGTTGGCAGCGGCAATTCGGCGGGCCAGGCTGCGATGTTTCTTTCCGAGGGCGCTGCCAAGGTGTTGCTCGTCATTCGCGGGAAAGATATCACTAATAAGATGTCGGCCTATCTTTCGCGTCGGGTACAAGCACGCGAGAACATTGAAATCCTTTATCAGACAGAGATCCGCAAGATGATCGGCGGAAGGAAGCTCGAACAAATCGAGCTGGAAAATACGCAGACGGGCGAACGCCGCGTGGTTCGAACGCCGGCCGTTTTTTCCATGATCGGCGCGAAACCATGCACGGAGTGGCTGCCGCTGGAAATCGAGCGCGACGACAAAGGATTCATCAAAACCGGGACCAGCGTCGCCGAGGCGCCGGCATGGAAGGCAAGCAAACATCAACCCGGTCCGCTCGAGACGAGCTTGCCCGGAGTCTTTGCCGCGGGCGACGTTCGTTCAGGGTCAGTAAAACGGTGCGCCGCTGCAGTCGGCGAAGGCGGCATGGCCGTTGCTGGTGTCCAAATCAGGTTGGCTTCGTCGTCCTGAAGCGACATTGCGACGCGACGGATAGCGACAATTCCACGCAGGTTTCGCGTCTTTTTATCCCTTAGATATTATTCGCCGGCAAATCTTGTCAGATCAGGATAAAACTGGTGGTCACCTGGCAAACGCTTCCTTGTTCACAACGTACGGCATCTTCGTCGGATCACCGCCGTAGTTGCCTTCCAATACGTCGATCAGTCCCTGGACAGCGCGGCCTGCCATGCCTTTGTCGGGATCGACTGAGAGGCGCGTGATCCGAGCGCCGCTGGCGAAATGATGGAACACTCGGCAACGATCCGCGATTTCGGGATCGAGCAATGGCGAATCTGGCGGTAGCGGTTCTTTCTCGAACACGTCGAGCGCGGCACCGGCGATAACATTTTGTTTCAGCGCTTTTGCGAGCGCTTTCTCGTCAACGACAGGACCGCGAGACGAGTTAATCAGGTACGCCGTCGGCTTCATTAGCTTGAGCGTTTTCTCGCTGATCAGATGATAGGTGGGTTTGTCGGTCTCGCCTTCGCGTAACAGTGGTACGTGAATCGTAACATAATCGGCGCCACGCAGCGCTTCCTCAAACTCGACGTATTTGATCCACGTCTTCTCAATCTGAATTCCGCGCGCGTGGCGCAGGTCCATCATTTCCTGAATGGCGGCGATGAACTTGTCGTTGTGATATGCAGGATCGTAACAAAGGATGTTCATGTCGAACCCCGAACATTTCTTAATCATAGCAAGGCCGATGCGGCCAGTGCCGATGACTGCGATCGTTTTGCCCGTGACTTCGTCGCCGAGAAATGGCAGAAACGGATGCCATGACGGCCACTTCTGTTCGCGCACCAGGCGTTCGCTCTGCCACATCCTGCGCGCGAGCACCCCCATCATGAAAAATGCGAACTCGGCCGTCGCTTCGGTAAGCACGTCGGCCGTGTTCGTGAATGGGATTTTGTATTTGTTGGCGTCCGTGCGGTTGATGTTGTCGAATCCGACGGCAATCTGGGCTACAACCTTCAGGGTCCCCTTCCCTGCTTCGAACACCTCGGCATCAATTGGATCGCGCAGCGTTGTCATCAGCCCGTCGATGCCGCTCCTCACTTTCTCGATGATTAATTTTTTCGGCGGAGCCTCCGGTCCTTGGAAAACTTCAAGATCGTATTCGCGCTCGCGAAGGCGATTCTCGGCAGCATCACCGATGCGCGAAGTGGCAAAGACTCGGAATCGTTTTTTGTCGGTCATAGGGATTGGAGTTACGAATATAAACGCAGCTGAGCCTGATTGAAAAGGTGCGGCGCGGTAAATCGCGCCTTCAGCGCTCGCGTTTTACTTGATTTTACAAATTCTGGGGCGTTGCCCGAGGCTTCAGCGCACTGCCTATGCTCCTTCGGCGCTGCCGCGTGTACGCACCGCATTGAATTAGCAGCGCAGACCGCGCGATGTCACCGATAGCCTGCGGCATCGCCGCAGGAATCCAAGGGCGTTGATAAACAAGCGCTGAATGCGCGATTCAGTTCACTTCCGCTACAAATTTTTCCTTGCCTGCTCGCTCGCGCAATCGAGTTCGCTTGGAATATCTCCACGTTCGCCTGAGCCGAATGCTTCATCCCAGCGAGCACGGACGCTGCGCAAGATGGAAGGGTAAACAATCATTTTCCGGAAAGGGTCGATCAATGCCATGTACAACGGCGTAAATCGGCTTACGCTGCGGACATAAACGCCCAAATAGAACCGATAGGCGGTCGCTGTCTCAACCAGGGTGCTCAGCGCCGCAGCGTGAACTGTCCGATTGATTAACTCGCCGAGTTGCTCGTTTTTGAAGCGATAGACCACGCGGAAAAAACCATCTCGTGTTCCGGCTGCGGTCAGTGATCTCGAATGATCAGTGTCGGTCAAACGCGTTACAAAAGTTTCCGATGTGCTTTTCGCCGCCTCGCGATCCCAACCGAAGAACCATCCCACGAAGAACCGAACGTCGAGTAGCGTCCGCACGAGCGAAGACGGCTTGAAGAGACAGCTGCTTGCAGTTCGGCGGAAATCATCAAGCGTCACTCCGGCACGCCAACGCGGAAGATCGACGCACCAAACGTCGTGAAGGGGCACACCGGCCAGAAATGAATGGACTCTCAGCGGCAACCGTCCGAACTCTTGAGTTGAGACCTGTCGCATGATGCTTTTGGGAAGAATTATTGGATCGTGAATCCGATTTTGATGGTCAGATCCCGAGTTCCATCTTGATGAACTCTTTAGTCCCAGGCCGGCCTGTGAGACGTAGCCATAGTGGTCCATTTTCTCTGTCGAGTCGCAGGCCGATATCGAAGAACGGACAGCATAACCGCTCCTGAAATGCCCATTCCGTTAACAGCCGATACGTTTTGTCATCGGCCGGAAGCTCTAACTCGTATCCATCCGGCAGCTCGCGCGTGCTCTTCTTCAGTTTCAGCAACGCGGGTCCAAGCTCCTCGAAATGGCGTTTTCTCGCCTCCGGTGGCAAGGCCAGTGCGTCACACGCGAAAGGCGATTCATGTTTCGCTGCCAGAGAAGCCTGTGTCTCATTTGCCCCGACTGAGCGTGCGGAAACAATGTATAAAAGGACCGAGAATGCCACGATGGTAAGTACAAACGATGTGTTCATGGTGCGACGCTACGACTTCAAGCTGACTTTAAGTCAAAGGGATTTTTTAGGAGAATGCGAAAGAATTTTCGTGGCGTTCAGCGGGCTCGTTGTTAGCTTTTTGGGTGGCAGATCACTTGGCGATTTCGGATGTCGCACGTGTGTTTGGTTTGCGCACATCAGCCATTCGCTACTACGAACAGATCGGGATTCTCCCCTCGCCGATGCGCAAAAATGGCCGACGCCGCTACGAGAAGAGCGTGCTTTTCCGCCTCGCGGTGGTGCAGCGCGCACGGGAGTCGGGCTTTACTCTGGACGAGATACGCCAGCTGTTTTTCGGATTTCACCCCGCGACGCTCCCCCCGAAACGCTGGCACGAACTTTCGGAACGCAAGATTGCGGAACTGCGAATCCGAATGAAACAGCTCAAGCTCATGGAGACGCTGCTTAAACAAATGCGAGACTGCCGGTGCAACGCCCTGGAAGAATGTGGCGAAAAACTTCTTTCAAAAAGCTCGAAAGAACGCGTTCGCGCGCGCCGCGATTAAGTTTGCGGTTACAAATTTTTGTTTGCCCACGCAGAAACCCGATCCAACGCCTTCTCGATGTTCTCGATCGAGTTGGCAACGCTGAAACGCAAATAACCTTCGCCAAAATTGCCGAAAGCCGTGCCCGACAATGCGGCGACGCCTGCGTCGTCAAGCAACGCATCGGCCAGTTTCTTCGATGGCCATCCGGTCTTTGTGATATTCGGAAAAACGTAGAAGGCGCCGTGAGGCAAGCGACAGGAGAAACCTTTAATCTTGTTGAGACCGGCGACCATCACATCGCGACGTTTCTTGAACTCAGCTCGCATCGCGTCAACCGACTTCTGCGGTCCGCGCAACGCTTCGATGCCGGCGATTTGAGTGAAGCTCGCTGTGCAAGAATTCGAATTAGTCATCAGTCGGGCGATATGCTCCGCAAAATCGGTTCGCATCACGCCGTAACCCATGCGCCAGCCGGTCATGGCATAAGTCTTCGAGAAACCGTCGAGCAAAATACAGCGCTCCTTCATCCCGTCGATCGACACAATGGAGTGATGTTCACCTTCAAAGATGAGTTGGCTGTAGATTTCGTCGCTTAACACCATGATATCGCGATCACCGATAGCTCGTGCGATAGCGTCGATGTCTTTCTTCTCCAGCACTCCACCAGTCGGGTTCTGCGGTGAATTCACGATGATTAGCTTGGTACGGTCGTTGATCAGGCCGGCGAGCTCATTGACATCCAGACGAAAATTCAGGTCTTCGCGCAAATGGATCGGCACAGCTTTCGCGCCGACATAGTTGATCATTGATTCGTAAATGGGAAAGCCGGGATTCGGATAGATGACCTCATCCCCGTCTTCAACCAGCGCAAGAATGGTGAAGAAAATGATGGGCTTGCCACCGGGCACGATGACTACTTCTTCCGGTGTGACATTTACCCGACGTGTCTCGCTCACGTGTTGCGCGATGACGTCACGCAGCTGAAGCAAACCGGCGGAGGGACCGTAATGGGTGAAGCTCTTGTGCAGGGCGTCGCACGCTGCGTCGATGATGTTGGCTGGTGTATCGAAATCGGGCTCCCCAATCTCGAGATGGATGACGTCGCGGCCCTTTGCCTCCAACGCCCGCGCTTTCACCAAAACTTCGAAGGCGGTCTCGGTGCCGAGACGCGCCATACGCTTCGCGAGGCGGAGTTCACGAGCCTGAGTCATGATGGCGAACTCAGCATTATCAATGCGCTTGTGCAACTTGTCTTTTTTATTACATCGCAATTGCGAGGCGCATGTGCGTCTAAAATTTGCGACTAACAGGGCCGCCTCTACAGTTTCTTGTTTTGAAACGTCGATGGCCCTTCGTCATTTTCGGTTTGGTTCTTCTTTTGCTCGTCGCTGGATTGGCGTTGCAGATTGATTGGACGTGGAAGCGAAAACTTTCACCGCGCGGCGGGCGTTATTTTTTTCATCGTGTCGAGCTGGCGGTGCCATCATTTCGCCAGGGCGATGAAAAATGGAGCGACGATCTGCTGGGCGGAGTCGAAGCCAACGGGACCCTCGGTGGCGAAGGGTGTGCGGTGGCCTCCGCGGCTATGGTTTTCAAGTTTTACGGAATCAACGTCGATCCGCAGCAGTTAAACTGGTTTTTGACATCGGCCGGCGGATACACCGAGCAGGGTTGGATTTACTGGGACCGCGCTGCTTGGTTCGCGCCCGATCGAGTGCGGCACGTGTATGAAGACCTCGCATCGTACCAGCTAATCGATTCGAATCTTTCCCGGGGAAATCCCGTCATTGTGCGGTTGCGGCTGCCGAACGGCATCACGCATTTTGTTGTCATCGCCGGCAAGGATGGTTTCGATTATCTTGTGCAGGATCCCGGTCGAGGCTCTGCGAAAGGTCTCTACCCGCTGCGCGAGCTCGGCAGCGACATCGAAGGGCTTCGATTTTACGAGCCGATTACGACTGCGAATTCGCAGCTCGCAGTAAAAAGGTGAGCAAAGCAGAGGTGGCTCACTGAAAATCAACCTTCGGACGGCCACTCAATGCGGGCCAATTCTTTTGGCAACTGCTTTGGGTCGACCGGATAGATGAGTGACATCTCCGGTTTGGCCTTTGCGCCTGGCAGAAACTGAGTTTCCTCCGGCGCCCCTACGATGAGCCAGAGTACATCGATGTCTGTGTCATTGAACACTTGGCGCAACTGATCGGGCCCAAATCTCGGCGATGTGATCGAACGTGTACGAGAATTTTCTCGGATCCGGCCAGTCGCTGTATCCGAAGCCCGGGTAATCGGGCGCGACCAAATGAAATCGATCGGAGAGCCGGGCAAAGAGAGGCTCGAACATCCGGGACGAAGATGGCAATCCAGTGGAGCAAGAGGATCGTTGGTGCATCCTTTGGTCCTGCTTCCCGATAGAAAATTGAAAGTCCGTCAACCTTGACCGTGCGATAAAAACGTGTTGAGAACCTTCCATAGCAGTGTCGACTCCTGATCTATTGGCAGCGAACATGGGAATGATTGAGATTGCAAAGACAACGAGGAAGTTCACCCCAATTTGCCGAGCGATTTTCACAGTTACCTTCGAAATCCGTTTTGAATTTGTTGGTGCGTTAGTAGTCGTTTGAACCGATTACTGGTTTCATATCGATCACTGGGGTTCCATCGATTGCCTCAATTGGGCCAATATGTAAACGACCGCGATCCATCCCCAAAACCTTCACGCGGTGAAGCCCGATGGGATTAGGTCGGTCCGGTGATCGGGTCGAGAATACACCGGTGAGGGGGCGCGATGCGTCGCCTCTTGGATGAACTTGCAGTACGTTCCTCTGGGTGCGATCCAACCAGCTGATGATAATTATTTCGTCGCCAACCTGCATTCGATGCAAAGCTTTCCTGTAAAAAGGAAGCACTTCGATCAAGGCATTGGGCGCACCTTCGCGGCCCTGTCGAGGCGCGTCCTCGCGGCGTCTCAGGTTTGACCGAATGAACCCTATTGGTCTGATCCAAAAATGTGTGCGTTTCCCCTCGCTTTTTGATTGCTCCTTGTCAGTCATTGCTTGGTCTTTAAACTGACGAGGCTTTAACACACTGGAAGCGAACGGCAATTATGGGCGTCATATTGCAGGCGTTTTATTGGGACTGTCCCAAGTTGGAAAACCGGGAGCACGAATGGTGGACCTTTATCAAATCGAAGCTCCCGTTGATCGCGGAAGCAGGTTTCACGGCGTTGTGGCTTCCGCCCGCAAACAAAGCCGCCGAATGGGAATCGATGGGCTACGATCCCTACGATTACTACGACCTGGGTCAATTCGATCAGAAAGGCGGCGTGCCTACCTGGTTTGGTTCCAAAGCTGAATTGCTCGACCTTATCCAGTCTGCTCACGCACTTGGTCTGCAAGTGTACGCCGACCTCGTGTTCAATCATAACAGCGGCGGCGATGCGCAGGAACTGAATCCGATCGACGGCCAGTCGCGCTGGACAAAGTTCGATCCAAAGAGCGGCAAATTTCCGCGGGACTGGACATGTTTTCATCCGAGTCAGTACGAGACCTGGGACGGCGCGACTTTCGGCGACATGCCGGACCGTTGTCATCGGACACCTTTGGTTTACACCGAGTTCATCAACTATGCTCGCTGGCTCCTGGAAGAAGTTGGGTTCGATGGATTCCGCTACGACATGGTTAAGGGTTACGGCGGCTGCATGGTTCGCTCGATCCAGGAACTGCGCGCACTGCGCGGCAGTGGTCACGACGACACAGGCGTTCCGGAGGAAAAATGGACTAACGAGTCCGGCTGGGTCGATCTCTGGGCTCCGCCTCGTGGCTTTGCCGTGTACGTGCCGCAGTAAGCTGGCGAATTTCGGATTCTGGGTTGCGGCTAACACACATGAACACTAAGACCCCCTTTTGTTTTCTTGTTTCGCATCGGTTTCGGCCGCGACGCCAGTCAAAGGCTGTTAGCCGCAACCGGTCAAGCTTCTCCTTCCTTTGCTGTAGGCAGCGTTTGGATGTTGGCCTAACTCAGCTAGGCTGACTAACATCCTCAGCCGAATATCGAAGGAGGTATTCGCGCAACGCAGAGTCATCGGTCAGGCTCGCCGCCCGATCGAACGCTTCTCGAGCTTCATCACTCCGATTCAGCATGCGAAGCAAATGTCCGCGTGCGGCCCAATATGGCTGATAATCCGCCGTCCGATCCGAGGAAATCTGTTCGAGCGCAGCATATCCAGCAGCCGGCTTGCCTGCTTGCGCAATCGCAACAGCTCGACCAACGACTGAACCGATGCCAGGCGCAATTCGCACCAGGCCTTCGTAGAGTAAGGCGATTTCTTTCCAATCGATGTGGCCGGTTTTCGTTCGATTCGCGTGAACGGATTGAATCGCAGCTTCCAATTGGTAGCGCCCCATTTGCTTAAATGCAGCGGCCGAACGCAAACATCCCTCGGCCTGATTAATCAACGGTTGCGACCAAAGAGCCGTGTTCTGCTGATCCAGCGGCACAAACTTACCATCGTTGGTATAACGTGCCTGGCGGCGTGCTTCACAGTGCAACATCATTGCAAGCAAACCGTAAGCTTCGGGTTCGCGCGGCATCAACTGCACCAGCATTCGACCTAACGCGACGGCGTCTGGCGCAAGCGCATGATGCGTAGAAGCCGTTTCCATCAAGCTTTCCCAACCCGTCGTGTAGCCGGCATAGATAGCATCGAGAACAAAGGAAACTCGTTCATCCCACTCTGGTGGTTCGGGAACGCGGAAAGGAATTCTGGCATCACGGATCTTGTTCTTCGCTCGAACGAGGCGTTGGCTCATCGCCGCCGGAGAAATCAGAAAGGCGGACGCGATGCGCGTGGCGTCAACGCCGAGAACAGCTTGTAGCATCAGTGGAGTGCGGGCGGCTGGATCGATGGCGGGATGAGCGCATACAAAAAGAAGTTTCAATCGTTCATCGGGAAAATGTTCGTGTGTTTTTGCAACGTCCTTTGCTTCCTCAGCAATTTGCTGGAGAAACTTTTCTGATTTCTGCCGCACTTGCTTTCGACGGGTGACATCGATCATACGATTGCGCGCAACGTGCAATAGCCATGCCTCAGGTTTTTCGGGAATACCGTCCGCCGGCCAGCGCTGCAACGCCGCGAGGAACGCGTCGCCGAGCGCGTCTTCCGCGCCGGCGACGTCGCCCGATCGCGCGGCGAGATATGCGATAAGCCGCCCATAAGAATCCCGCGCTATCGTTTCGATTGCAGCGTGGGGCGTTGATTCACTCATCGAAAACAAGACCAGCTACAGACTCCAAACTCTGGAGTAACGTCGAGACGAAGAACAATCGCTTGGCACGGCCAGGAGTTAATTGTCCCACCGCGACGTTATCAAGCAGCAAGATGATCACCCCGCTCTACACGGCTAATCATCTAATCCCCTTCCCTTGAGAATTCGCTGCAAACATTTTTCAACCCTTGACTCCCGGGTTTTAGATTGTTTGGGTTGAGAGAAATAAAAGAGGTATCCCCTTTGCCGTCCCGGCGTCAAGGCATCAAATGCAGCCTTCAAGGCAGGGACTTCATCTAATTTGTTTTGAAATTCCTCAGGAACTTTGAATTCTGAAGTCCTTTTATAGTTTACTTTCAAACCAGCTTTTTCCACTTTCATGGCTTCTCTAAGGTACGCTTTCAGAATGGTTTCCATCTTAGCTATCTCTCGAACGTTGGTGAACCGAATCTGGCGCGCGGCCTGCACATTCTCAGTTTGTTGGATGAGAATCCCATTGGCATCCTTTAATAGGACACCTTTGAAAAACAGAAGCGCACAGTATTCCTTAAATCCATGTATCAAAACGATGTTACTTTTCTGAAACGTGTAACAAGGACAACCCCACTTCAGTTCTTCGGTCAGCCCACAGTCAAGAACGATCGTTCTCAATTTCTCAAATTCTTCCTTCCACTTTTTGGCTTTATTAAAAAAGAAATCGACCTTCGGATTCATTGTAGTCATCGAATTGATACCTGAAATAAAGTGAGCTTATGCCTGCATGGCAACTGCCCGTCGCTGCATAGAGCGTGTTATTGCGCCTAACGAGATTTCGCCGGTGCGACCCCAAATCCTAACAAGGGACGCACCTCAATGGTGGCAAACCCGGCAGCGGGATGGCGAGCAGCCCACTCTAACGCCGCGTCCAGGTTCGGTACATCGATAATGCCGAATCCGGCTAGAAATTCTTTCGTCTTTGCATACGGACCGTCGTGGACGTGCCGTTTGCCGTCGCGCACTGTGACCGTCGTCGCGTTCTTGGGCGCATCTAACCCTGCGCCGGCGACGAACACGCCGCCGGTTTGCAGCGCCTCGGCGTAAGCGCGGCCGGCCGCCACTGCGGCTTTGTCATCACGGCGATCGAAGTGTTCCTGTGATTGATGAACAAGTAATGCGTATTTCATAGGCTTAGTTTCGGTTGTCGTTTTTGTATTTTTTTCTTTAGCGTTTGCTACATGGCTGCTCGCCGGCCACTTGTTTGGTTGTGGCATTGATATGGTTGAAAAGGTTAGTTGTGGCAATCCAGAGAATCAGAGTTGCCAGTGACTTCTCATCATAATGCAGAGTGGCCTCGGTCCAGATATCCTCCGGCACTGGATCTGACTGGTCGCTGAGTCGGGTAACCGCTTCGGCAAGCGCCAGCGCGGCACGTTCGGCTTCAGTAAAATAAGGCGCTTCACCCCAGGCCACTACAGAAAACAAACGATTGTCTGTCTCACCTGCTTTCTTAAGCTCCCGAGAACCCATATCCACGCAGACGCTACAGCCATTGATTTGGCTGACGCGAAGGTGAACAAGATCGAGTGTGCGCTGGGACACACCGCTTTTCCTCACGGCTGCAACAAAAGCCATCAGAGGTTGCATCACATCAGGAATCAGCATCGCTGGGTTTTTCATTCGTGGTTGTATGGTTTTCATTTTGCGTTCCCTCTATTTTTATTTCGTTTTTGTTGTTATCGGGCCGGAAAATCTCCCGTCTCATAGTGGTGACGTTTGGCATCCGCGCGTTTCGACATTCCAAAGGGATTTTTTTATCATTCTAAAAGATCGACCTTGTCGCGGCACAACACGCTTTCACGACACTGCGAGCCGCAAAGCAAGCGACCCAATCGCCAGGAGGAGATAGGTCGCTGGCCAGGGAAGATGCGGGTACCAGCCAGCACACAAGACGACGGCAATAGCGCCAGCAAAAAGCAACACCAGACCGACCGCGGCTGCCACCGATTAGAGGAACGCCAATGCCCGCCAATAATCCAAGCGCGCCTGCGGCCTTGAGGACACCCAGTGTGAATAGCCACGAATGCGATCCTCCCCACTTGGTCATGTTGTCCAAGACCCACTGAGGTCTCTGGAAATCAACGATAGCTGCATATGCGTTGGCTGCGGCGGTAAGAACGGTAACGATAATGAATGCGGTAAACATGGCGCTTACCTCCATGATGAAGACGCGCCGCGACACCGCATTTCGACATTATTTAAGCGTTGCGGATTCTTCTAATCCGTCCCCGGCATAAGCCGATTTTCGTCGGCCCAACGCCGGGTGAACGATGAAATCCCTTTTGGATTTAGGAATTAATCACTTACAGGCTTCGCGCGGCCATTCGCGGGTTTCTTCCAACGATTCGCCCGTTTCTAACAAGCTTTTGAGACTAGCCAGAATGTGTGGCCATCCATTCGACACCGCTTGGATAAGCTTCGAGCCTTCTTTCTCGATCTCGTGGATGACGGTGAGCTTTACCGATTTGCCTTCCTTTTCCAGATAGTAGGTCAGGCGTGAGTAACCTTCGGCTTTCAGTTCCGGTCGGAATTCATTTCTCCATTTCAACACGAGGCGCCGAGGCGGTTCGATCTCGAGCACTTCGCCGCTGTCGGTAATTAAGTCGCCTGGTGCTTTGATGCGCCATGAAGCGCCCGGTTTCCATTCGGATTCCTGCACGGTGTTGACCCAGAATTGCCGGGTGAATTCGGGGTCGATCAGCGCCTTCCACAATTTCTCAGGCGTAGTGCGAATGTAGGTTACGTAAACGAATTGATCTTTCTTCATAGGATTATCTTGTTTTGGTTTTCTTGGTTTTGTTTTGCTCGAGACCTTTTTTCAGATCGCTCAACGCCTGAAGACGATGGCGTTCGTATTTGCCAATCCAACGCTCGTAGATCTCATGCAATGGCATCGGATCGAGATAATGCAGCTTCTCGCGTCCGCGCCACACAACAGCAATGAGGTTTGATTTTTCCAGAAGCACCAAATGCTTGGTCACCGCCTGCCGTGTCATATCCAGGTGCTCGCATAATTCGCTCAATGTCTGCCCATTTTCCTTGCGCAACTCATCGAGCAATTTTCTACGGCTCGGATCGGCCAGCGCCTTAAAGACTGCATTCATCCACGCGATTATGCAACCACATGGTTGCATGTCAACCGGAAAAATTTCGCGTCCATTCCAGCATCCGCTTGATTTGTCTCGAGCGATTGCCGTTTGTCGGAACGCGTACGACCCGGTGAAGGCCCGTTGGTAGAAGGCAATTTCGTAAAGCAC
>JBEDUS010000266.1:0-4052 GCA_040414975.1 Candidatus Udaeobacter sp. | reverse complement strand
GGCGCCCAGAGCGCTGGCGTTGTCTTCTACATTGACGGCATTCTCGCCGGTCGCTACGGCAAGTTTTACGCACGCCACTACGAACAAGGTTTGAAGTTGATGGATGAAATAAGCCAAAAACAATTCGATCGTACTTTCGTTTCGCTAAATAAGGACCAGCAGATTTCTTTGCTCCAAGGAGTGGAATCGGGAGCGGCAGGCGAGGAAGCGCGGCAATTTTTCCGTCGCATCTTGCAGCACACCATGGAGGGCTATTACGGCGGCCCCGGGCATGGTGGCAATCGTGAAAAAGGAAGCTGGAACATGCTTGCGTTCGAGGGCTGATCGTGCCGAACAAAGCCACGTCAAATAAAAAGGCCGACGTTGTGGTGGTGGGATCAGGAGCCGGGGGTGGAATCGTTGCCAAAGAATTAGCTCTGGCCGGCCTCTCTGTCGTCGTGTTCGAACGCGGCAGCGTGCACAGCAACGCTGATTTCAACCACAGCGAATTGCGATCTCAGTATTCCGTTCCTCCCGCGTACGGCCCGACAGTTTATGCGAATCCGCGCACTTTTCGCTACAAAGATCGCGAAACCGCACGCATTGTCTACCCAGGGATAGATGAACAGTACGGAAAAACCGCAGCCGCGGTTGGAGGGGGCACGGTCGCGTATGGTGCAGCAGCATGGCGCTTCAAGCGGGAAGATTTTAAGATGAAGTCCACATATGGCGCTATTGCTGGCACCTCACTCGAGGATTGGCCCGTCAGCTATGACGATCTAGAGCCGTATTATGAAAAGGCTGAATACGAGTTGGGAGTTTCCGGTCTGGCGGGATCCGATCCATTTGCCGAGCCGCGGAAGAAACCGTATCCGCTTCCGCCGCTGCCCATCAATCCACAAGGAGAAACGCTTCGCGATGCAGGGCTCCGAATCGGATGGCACCCTTTCCCGCCCCCATTTGCGATTTTGACAAGGCCTTATCGAGGTCGGAATTACTCCTGTATCCAGTGTGCCTGGTGTCTGGCTCATGCCTGCGAAGTCGACGCTAAATCTGGAACCCAGGTCACGATGATGCCACTTGCGCTCAAGACTCGAAAATGCGAACTGCGCACGAATTCTTTTGTCACGCGCATTATCGTCGACGAGAAAGGAAGACCTTATGGTGTTCAGTATTACGATGCACGCGGACAAGGACACGAACAATACGCTGATTTGATAGTGGTCGCATGCTCCGCGACAGAGTCCGCCCGCTTGCTGTTGAATTCAGCGAACAAGTTTCATCCCCATGGTCTCGGCAACTCTTCCGGACAAGTGGGACGAAATCTGAATGATCACACAGGCGCGGACACGTACGGGATTCTCGATCGCGAAATCCCCCACCACAAAGGCCCAGGGCCATCTATTGCGTTCAATGATTGGAACCATTCTCATGCACCCGGCATTCCGGGTGGCGGATACATTTACAACTACTACTGTACGCTCCCTATCGAGTTTTCTTCCATCCGGCCGCCTGGCGAGCCGATGTGGGGCAAATTGCATAAAGAGTTTCAGCGTAAATATTTTCATCGCTACATTCACTTAGGGAGCAATTGCCAGGCTCTGCCGCAAGCAAGAAACTGTGTCGATCTCGATCCGAAAGTGCGAGACGCATGGGGCATGCCGGTTGCGCGCATTACCCACTCCTGGTCCGAGACCGATCTAAGAATTGCGGATTTCGTAATGGACAAAGGTGAACTCTTGCTAAAGGAAGCTGGTGCTATCAAGACCTGGCGCGGCGTGAATGGCAAAGGCGGTGTCGGCGACCATCAAAATGGCACGTGCCGGATGGGCAGTGATCCGAAAACTTCGGTGGTGAATCGCTACTGCCAGAGTCACGACACAGACAATCTTTTTGTGATTGACGGCAGTGTTCTGGTTACTGACGGTGGTTTCAATCCATCCTTAACGATTCAAGCGGTCGCCTTTTCGGCGACCGAGTACATCGTAAAACAGTGGCAAGGCTCGGCGTGGCGAAGCGGTAAACGCGCGTGAGACTGAGTGCACGATCCAGGGAGGAACCTGTATGACCGGCGATAGGTCGCTTATTCTCGCGGCATGGTTAGGTATTTTTATTTATGGCTATCTCAACGCAATGCTGGGAATTGTTCTACCCAACCTGATGGCGAGGCTGAATCTCGACAAATCACAGGCTGGTAAGTTTTTCATGACTGTCTCGGTAGGGCTGCTGGTTGCCTCAGTACCATCCGGGATTGTGATGGACGCCTTTGGTACGAAACTCATCGTTTGTCTTGGACTCTTTCTCGTCGCAGCGGCCTTCTGGGGACTTGGCACTATCGACTCCTCTAAATTGCTTTACCCTTTAGCATTCGTTCTTGGTCTCGGCGGAGCCATGATCGTGGCCGGTGAGAACACAGCTATGTCCATGGTGAATTCCAGCCAGCGAGAAGTGGCAGCCAACCTGCTCAACCTGTTCTTCGGCGTGGGAGCGTTTCTCGCTCCATTTATCGTGATTCCGGTGCTCAAGCGTCAAGGATTTTCCGGAGTGCTGAAGGCTTCGAGCCTTTTGGCGGTTTCAGTTCTCGCTTTACATGTGGTGCTGTCGTTTCCGAAGCCGGGCACGGCTGAAGGCTTTCCTATCGCTAGAGCCGGTGGTCTGCTCATGCAACCTCGGTTGCTACTGCTGATTTTTCTGGTTTTTCTTTATGTGGGCACAGAATTCTCCGTTTGGAGTTGGACCGTAACATACTTCACGACGGAGCGCGGCTATCTGCAAAAAACTGCATCAAGAATGATTTCCGCATTCGCTCTGGCAATGATCGCAGGCCGATGGGCGAGCCAGTGGACTTTGGCAGCTCTCGGGCCGCAGCGTGTACTGCTATTTAGCGCGCTTGGATCAGTACTCTTTTTGGCGGGAGCGTTCACTCTCCGCCATCGAATTGCAGTCGGCATCTCGACCTTTGCCGCAGGTGGTTTCATGGCGGCAATTTTCCCAACCGCTCTGGGACTGGCAGGAACGTATTTTCCTTCACTGGTGGGGACGGCAATCAGCCTTGTAACCACGGGTGGATGGTTAGGAGCAATCGTTATTGCTCCCGCGGTTGGGTTCGTTGCCAATCGGCGGGGCGTTGCACGCGGTGTTTTGATCCCAGTTGGAACAGCCTCACTGATGCTGGTGTCGCCAATCCTCTTGAGCGCCACGCACTGATTTGGCGGTCACTCGGGACACTGTTGTCGACAGATGGGTGGTGCTAAGCGCTTATATAAAATGCTCAACATTGACTCCTTTGGCAGGTGCTTTGTTTGAGCGCCGGCGCCGGTACCGCGTCGGTTTTTGAATTCGGAAGGATTGAGATAGGATCCATTCAGTTTGCTGCACGCGAATAGGAGAAAAATGTAAGCGTCTCGAAAAAGTTTGTCCGAATAGCTCGCCATGAGGCACAATCTACCCACGCCATTATCAGCTTTCTTGAGAACCAGTGCACAGCAGCGTATTTGGCAGAAGCGAAATTGACCGAGTGAGGATGAGAAGTAAACCTTCCCGAGGGAAATAATCGATTGCCTAAGCAGTATAGTCGGTCTTTTCAGTTTTCTCGTCGAGATTTCTTGCAAACGTTAGGGCTTCTCGGCCTCGGAGGCACGCCCATTTTGGACCGGGTGCAAGCGGCCGATTCTTGCATTAAGCGTTCCGCGAACCCGCACGCATTCTTTACCGGTGTGCCATCCTCATCCAGCGGTATCATGTGGAAGCATTCCAACGGTCGTTCTCAACAGTATTACCTCCCGGAAACGACCGGTGCAGGCTGCGCTTTTGTTGACTACGACAATGATGGTTGGATGGACATTTACCTCGTAAACAGCGGCCATTGTGACTTCTATAACCCCGATCCACCGCTTCGCAACGCGCTATATCGGAATAATCGGGATGGAACCTTTACGGATGTCACTATAAAGGCAGGTGTGCCGGGCGGCGGTTATGGAATGGGTGTCGCTGTTGGCGATTACGATGGAGATGGTTTTCCTGATCTGTACGTGACCCAATACGGAAAGAGCATCCTTTACCACAACAACGGC
>JBEDUS010000265.1:0-2614 GCA_040414975.1 Candidatus Udaeobacter sp. | reverse complement strand
AATCACCGCCCATCGCGTCGAGGGCGATCTTCATCGGTGCGAAACTTTGCGGACTTTAGCCGCAGAATGCAACTTATTTACCCTCAAGTGTCAACACTTGCCGTCCGCGGTAGTAACCGCACGAGGGGCAGGCGATGTGCGAGGGAACGGTGCTTCCACACTGGGGACATTTATTCAGATGCGGAGCATGCCAGCGGTTCGCCGCTTTGCGTGTGCGCAGTCGCATCTTGGATGTTTTGCGTTTTGGGACTCCCATGGCAGGCGGCTATGAAAGCACGATTCCGGTAAAAAACAACGCCCGCCTGGATGATTGGTTAGAAGAATGACCAAATTAAAGGGGTTCCTTCTGCCCTTTGTAACCCGCCTGAGGCGGGTAACTTCTTTATCTTTTCAGCTTTAGCTTATCCAACGCACTCCAATCCGATTTCCGCTTTGCGTCTTGGTCCACAGGCTTCGGTCGTTTCGCGTTGCAAACACGATTGCCATCCCTGTCGCAGCGCGGATGTGCCGGCAGGCTAAGCAAGAGATCTTCGCGTAGGAAAGGTGTCAGGTCGACCGTCTCGGGTCCATGCAGCTCTACATGCACGGCAAATCCGGGCACCCGAATTTCGTGTACAAATTTTTCAAGGCACGATACACAATTCAGCTCCACTGGCTGTGAAAGCGAGCCTCTTGCCCAGAGCGCGCGTCCAGCAATGCCCACGTCAATGTTGTAGTGCAGTTGACCGGCGCAACGAACTCCCTCTGGTTCGAGGTCATGGATCGGGCAATCTTCGTCCCCGTCCAGATGCAGACCCTGCGCGGGAATTTGTTTGAGATGAATTTTCACTCGTCAAGCCTTTCGAACGTTGTCACCCAAACTTTCCGCTCAGCGCCTTGGCGACACAAGGAGGGACAAAACTGGAAACATCGCCGCCCAAGCGCGCGATTTCCTTTACGATGCGAGAGCTTAAATAAGTATATTCCTCCTTCGGCATGAGGAAAATTGTTTCCACCGCAGCTTCGAGTTTCCGGTTCATCAGCGCCATTTGAAATTCAAATTCAAAATCCGAGACCGCGCGCAAGCCGCGGATGACCGCTCCGGCTTCTTCTTTCCTGGCGAACTCGACAAGCAACCCTTTGAACTCAGCGATTCGCACGTTGTCCATTTTCCCCGCCGTTTCACGCAGCAAATCGAGGCGATCTTTCAGTGAGAAAAGAGGTTGTTTCTCGTCGTTGTGCGCCACTGCCACCACCACTTCGTCGAACAACTTTCGAGCGCGCTCGATGACGTCCAGGTGACCATTTGTGACGGGGTCGAAGCTGCCAGGATAAATCGCACGTCTCATCCGCGAAAATTCGCAGAGGAATTGGAAAATGAAAAGCGGATTGAAAAGCGATGACGATAGACCGACACACAAAATCTCTGTCCGAGTTGCCTAAAAGTTCGTGAGACACGAAATTGGTCATCACTCCCATGCGTGAACCATCGCCATACAAGACCATCGCTGTGGCGAGCACGTTTTCGCCGCGGTTTAAACAGGTCCTTGCGGAAGCGAAGCGAATCAGGGAGCGCTTTTCGGCTGATCTTCATCTCATCTACGTAGGCGAACGCAATGCGGAAAACACAAGGAAGTTTAGCGACACGCTCGAACAACTGGAGCTTCCGCTCGATTCAAAAATTCACTATGAAAAGGGAGATCCTGCTGAAGCCATTCTGCGGACGCTTGCCCGTGAGAAAATCGATGTGATCGTCGCCGGCGCACTGGAAAAGGAGGTTGTGTTACATCCATTTCTGGGCAATGTCGCCCGCCGCCTGGTGCGTGAAGCCCCCTGCTCGGTGATGCTCTTTACCATGCCGGCGGCAAGACCCAAGCCGCTGCGCCGGATCGTCTTTGTTGCCGATTATTCTGATGCCAGATTGGAAGCTTTGAAAAGAACGCTGCCGTTCGCTGCCGCCGAATCGTGTGAGCGGCTTTATGTGATTCGCATTATCACCACGTTTGATCAGGCGCGCGCATCGATTCGCGGGAACGCGAGTGGGCGTGCAAAATCGAGCGGGGATGACGACGAGGAAGAAGCGCTCGAGAAATTCGTTTTATCAGCTGGCACCACCGACGTTCCCATCGAGGCGCGTTGCATCCGTGGAAACACCGGCCTGGCCGCGTCCGATTTTGTCGAATCCGTGAAAGCAGACCTGCTCGTGGTGCCGCTGCAGAAAAACGCCAGCGAGATCCAGCAACTGCCCAATAGTATCGCGTGGGTCACCGACGTCATTCCCTGTAATCTGTGGGTAGTTCGGTGATTTAAGCTGTCGAGCTAGCGTATCATTTCTAGCGGCGCTCATGTCGAAGGACTTCCTATCGGAAGCGGCGGTTGATACAACCGCGGCTACAACAACGCATGGAGCCTGAATTCCAACCGTACGGTTTGCCCCATCTCACGGTCATTTTCCTTACAATCGTCCTACCATTTGCGCTTGCTGCGATCGTGTGGCGCACAAAATCTCGCCGTGTCGAAAAAGTGATCGTGGGAGTCCTCACTGCAGTCCTCGTGTTGAATTATATCGTCTATCTGATTTTTATCCGCAGCCGCGGCACCGTGACCTGGCAACAAATGCTGCCAATGCAACTGT
>JBEDUS010000264.1:0-6831 GCA_040414975.1 Candidatus Udaeobacter sp. | reverse complement strand
AATTTAACCGAGCTTGTTATCGCCATCGCGGCGTTGCAGGCCGGACAATACACATTGGTGAAAGCATCGGTCGCCGGCGCGATTGTGACTAATTCGTTGTTTATGTTAGGCGCATCGTTTCTGCTTGGTGGTTTGCGCTATCACGTGCAGGAATTCAATCGAGTCGCTGCGCGATTTCAGGCCGGCTTGCTTTTTCTAGCTACAATAGCGCTCTTGATTCCATCCGCTGTGTCCGAGCACGAGGCGCTAGGCAAAGCGGGATTAAATCAAGAATTGAGCCTGGCGCTTTCGGTTTTGCTTTTGATTGGATACGCGCTTGGCCTCTGGTTTTCGCTCAACACCCATCGTGAATTGTTCGCAGGCACTGGCGAGGAGCATGAAGCAGCGTGGCCGATTACCCTGGCGCTTGTCACGCTTGCGGTTGTGACCGTCCTGGTTGCATTGGTGAGCGAAGTGTTCGTCGGATCTGTTCAGTACGCCGCGACTGCTTTCGGGATGAGTCCGGCCTTCATCGGGTTCATTGTTGTGGCTTTGGTGGGCGCCGCTGCCGAAATGGCGGCGGCATTTTCCGCTGCGCAGAAAAATCATCTCGATTTGAGCGTGGGCATCGCACTGGGGAGCGCCGCGCAAATTGCGCTTTTCGTAGCGCCGGTCCTGGTGTTGCTGAGTTACGTAATTGGCCCCGCGCCAATGGATTTGACCTTCTGGCCCGGCGCAGTCGCGATGATCTTGTTTGCCACGCTCACAGCATCCCTTGCGACAACTTCCGGACGTTCGGCCTGGTTCGTCGGCGTGCTTGCAATCATGGTTTACCTGATCTTCGCGATCGCGCTCTATCTTTTGCCGCCGGCTGGAACTACGTGAGCTCTTGAGCTAACACCAGAGTCGTTGCCGTTTCGGTGCTTCTGCCAACGATGTACTCGCTCCTGTCTTGAATCAGGGATGGTGTCGGTCAAGGAAGTAATCCGAGGCTTCAAATTCCCAAAATCGCCTAACGAGTGGCCGTGGAGTTGACGACATTGACTCTTCCACTTCGGTGAGCTTGGATTGGTTCGGGCTCGCCATGGGATATCTGTTGCCGGTGTGAAATGAACGACGCACGATCGAAGAAAGCGACGCCGATCGAACAACTCGTTGGTCCATTCCAGGAGTGCGCGGAACTGGAAGCGTTCGGCGGAATTCTTTTGATTAGCTGTATCGCCTTGGCGCTCGAAACGCGAAAAGAAGTTCGGCCCTGCACCTGCTAGCGCCTGATTGCGAGCGCGCCGAATTTCCCATGCTGCGTTTCGAGCACGCGCTCGCGCCATGGGTCAGCTATCTCATCATGCCTGTTTTTGCGCTCGCTAATGCAGGAGTGGCCCTTGGCCCCGGGATCGGGAAGAAACTCATCGATCCAATTAGTCTCGGCATTATTTGCGGCCTGGTTCTCGGCAAACCACTTCGTATCGTCGTTCTCTCGTGGCTGACGCAATCGAACTGGCCTCGCAGCTTTGCCAGCCGGTGCGAATTGGCGACAAATCCCAGGCATTGGCGGGGTCGCGGGCATCGGCTTTACCGTGTCGCTGTTCATAGCGGATCTCGCTTTCGGCTCAACATCGATGTTAGAGATCACAAAGGTTGGAATTCTGGCGGGGTCGATCGCTTCAGGTATCGTCGGAGCGGCTATTTTATCGAAAAAGAATCCCAGCGATGGGTTTTCCCCGACTCGTAACAGCTTGCACACGCGTCACTCGTAACGGCAGCGTGCTGCGTTGAGGATCGCGCTGGAATGGGTTGAGCGTATCGGACCCAGTGCGCAAACCCGAATAGTCGCTTCCAATTCAAGAAACGTAGTCAGCTTTTCCTCGGCATATACAACGAAACGCTTTCCCTCGTCACGATGTGCGTCCGCAATCCAGATCGGTTGGCCGTTGAAATCAACGGTTGATACAACTTGCCTCTATGTCGAGCCACGAGATGTGCTATGCGAATCGCCTTGCACTCGCGCAGTTGTCCCGTGAGCTTCGCTATTGCGACAGACCAAACAGAGAAAGAACCATGAACTCATTCAATCCAAACTATTTCATCCACGCTGCAAACGTCCTCTTATTGGTGGCCTACAGTGTTCGCGACATTCTCTGGCTGCGGTTGTTTGCGGTGGGAGCCTCGCTGATCTCGATCCCATATTTCGTGCTGCAGCCGACGATGCTGTGGGCGCCGCTCAGTTGGAGTGTCGTGTTTGCCGCAATCAATCTGTTGCAATCATGGCGTCTCTTCATCGAGCGTCGTCCAGTCAAACTGACATCGGAGGAGGAGGACATTCGACGGCTCGCTTTCCGGGACTTACCTCCTCGCAAAGTCCTCCAGGTTCTGAGCGTTGGCTCCTGGACCACGCTTGAGATTGGACAGCGACTGATAGAGAGCGGTAAACGTCCGGAAACCGTCTCGCTAATTGTGCGTGGGAAAGTGCGGGTCACGAGAGATGGCCGTGTCCTGGGCGAACTGATCGCGAGTGATGTCGTAGGCTCTGCCCTCATCCTCAGCGGAATTCCGGCCGACATGGATGCGGTAGTAGTTGAGCCGGGGCGGGCCATGCGTTGGGAGATTGCAGCGTTAGAAACGTATCTCAACGCCAACCCCGAAACGCGAACCATAATGCTGCAGCACGTCGCTCGTGACCTCGCTGAAAAGGTGGAGCGTGTGACGGAGGCTGATCGAAACCGCTCCGGCAAGACGCAATAGGACGCCGCGTTGAGGATTACGCGACAAATTTCGCGCGCTCTCGCTGGCATCCCTGATCTTCATGTCTTGCTAGATCGACTGCTTTGAAAAGCCCGAACATTCGACGCTAGGCCTATGCGGGAGAGTGCTTCCTAATTTGTCATTTCGGCAGGTGAAACCTCTCGAAATAGTAAGTCATTGTCAGGTTGGCCTGAAATTTCTTATTGCCGCCGTCGAGCTGCTTTTCCAATGTGGCACTGAGGACAGCCGGAATATTCGACAGGCGTTTGGCAACACCCAGGTTAACTGTGTGAGTCCAACGCTCGCCATTTTCAAAGTCGATCTTCGCTTTGTAGTTCGTACCAATCGACCAATCGTACGGAAGAATGAAAGTGGCCGGGAAGGACAACTCAAAATAGCGCTGTGCCGCGACATTATGTTCCTCGGCGATCGACTGATTGTATTCTGCCGTAGGTGTAAGCGTGAGCCAGTTTGTAACATCGTACGCGACGGACCAATAGGGGTGTAGACGCCAGACGCTGTCACCTAGCGCCGGATTAGAGGCAGTATCCGCATGCAACTCGATCCCACCGCCCGTACGCCAGGTGTCGCTAACGCGAAAAGCCGTGCCTGTGGCAACCTCGATATCACCGAGACCGCCTGTGTCAGCGTGACCTGATGCTTCATCGCTCCGGTCATAAACGAACGGCAGCTTAAGCCGCATAGCCCAGTCTTGCGCGTCGCTGACGCGCCAACCCCATAGTCCCCCTAAAGTCCATCTGGCCTCTTCTGCACCATGTTTAAATTGGTCCCATTCTGTGTCCAGCCAAACCCTAGATTGGATGATGGTCTGATCGCGTAGTGCTTTGAGTTCGCCTGCTGCCGCCGTCGTAGGATCGACCGATGTCTGTTCTGCTGCTGGCAACACCCGCGCGGCGAGTAAGCCAAGAATGACGAACAGAAACCGAGTGAAAGGATTGCGTCGAATAAGGAAAGCAGACTGGTGCTGCGATCCAGCACGCCCGAGCGCGGTGCAGTAATTTATTGAGAACCCGTTTGTCCGAATGCCTCAAATCAATCCTCCAATCGCTTTTGGTCAAAGGGCAGACCGCAGGCCTCGATGCAACGAAAACGCTTTCCGTCGTCGCATCATTACGCTCAGCAGTGCCGATGACGCGGCCAGTCGGAATCAGTGTAACTTGAAGCACCTCAAGGCCTAGCCGCTAGTTTTAGACATGAGCGACAATTCGCTTACGAGGAAGTTAGCTCTTGCGCCTTTTTATACCAAAAAACTGGGCAACGAGTTTATCGAGAATGCGCATCGGAATTAGCTGAGGAATCGTCCAGTTTTTGAAACGTTGCGGGACGATAGCAGTGCGTACTTTGGGCCTTCGACTGGTGAGGGCGTGCCAGATAGCCTGAGCGATGACCTCAGGAGCCAACCCGCTGGTGGCTTCTTCCGCTGCATAATTCTCAAACTTCGCCAATCCCTCCACAAACGGAGTACCACGAAATCGTTCGGTTACTCCAGCTTCGGCTTTCTGCCAAATCGGAGTCACCACTGCCCCGGGTCGAATAATAATCACATCGATTCCGAACAAGATCAGTTCGCGACGCAAGCTGTCCGAGAAACCTTCGATACCAAATTTCGATGCTGAATAAGCGCCGGTAAAAGGACCGGCAATTTTTCCGCTGGTCGAACTGATATTAACAATCCTGCCAGGCTCGCCTTTTCGGGCGGGATCGGCTCCAAGAAGAGGAAGGAACGCTTTCGTCACAATGAACGGCCCGACGAGATTCACTTCCAATTGCTTCCGAAACTGGTCAACCGGAAGGCACGCCAGAGGCCCGGCTATCTCGATCCCTGCATTGTTAACCAATCCATCCAGCACGACAGCACCTAATTCGCGACCTACCCTGTCGGCTGAGACCTGCACGGCAGGTTCGTCTGTCACGTCAAACATCAGCGGAACGAAGTTCTCGCCGAACTCTTTTTGCAGGCGATCGGCGTCTGCCTGCTGGCGCACGCTTCCGAAGACGCGAAATCCGCGCTCAATCAGCAGCTTGGTCGAGGCATGCCCGATTCCAGTAGAGACTCCGGTGATAACGACTTGCCTCATGGAGTAAGCGCAATGGCCGGAATGCCAACCGAAACGCTGAGAGAATCGATAATCAATTTAGGTTCAGGATAGGCGTTATGAGATCCAGGTCGGATTGCAAATGCGCCCGGCTTGTCTGTCACGAAGAGCCAGCGCGACTAACCGGCAGCGTCATTCTAGTCTCCGGCCTACTCTTCGACAAACCGCTCGACTTTCGAGATGCAGTAGAAGCCATAATGGGGGGAAGCTCAGGATCGAGAAATCCAAGCGCGTGTGGAGGTTTAATAACCCGGACTCCTTCGCGTTGTTGCGCCTCGGCGATCTGCCCGTGTAACTCCTTCATCTTTGTCCAGTGTACTTTGGGCCGGAAATGATGTTCGGCGTGATACCCGTTATTAAACCAGAGCAAATTGTACCATTTTGAGTAGGAGCTTACGCCCCAGGCGATCGGCTTGTCAGGATTGCCACCGTAATGGAGAAAGAAACCGTTCAGGTACGTACAACAGTGTCCGAGGTAGTAGAAGGGAAGAAAAAAGAACCAAAACTTCCAGTTCAAGATAAAACCGATGGCAATCGTCGTACCGAGAATCACGATCTCAGCAATACCCCAACGTGCATCGACCCGGTTCTTCCTTTTGATTTCCCTGTAGATGGCCTTCGGATCCTCCCGGAGGTAACTTAAAAAAATATAACGCCAGGGGTTTTCCGCTTTCCCGTCGCGTCCGTGCCGGTAAATCGAAATCCAATCGTAAGTGTTCCCATGTTCATCCGGTCTGTCACTATTACCGAGATGATGCCGGTGATGTACGTATTTATAGAACGTTTGGGAGATTCCAAGTGTGACCGATTCCATGATACTAAACAGGCGATTTAGGATCCGGGATTTAAAAAACGGGTTGTGGATCAGGTTGTGTGAAACGCCGTTGATGTTCCACGAGACGCTGACTGAATAGAGACACCCCATGCAGATTAGCACCGACCAGAGCGCGATGGGAAACAGGAAGAAGAGTGTTACAACGTACCCGAAGTGGAGCGCCCCACAAGCAACAGCAACCGCGTCCCATTTCGAATAGGCGAAGATTCTCATCTCAAGCCTCCGGCTGACGTCCGTACCAATTTTACACCCCGTCGATCGAAGTAAAGTACGAACTAGAGTCGAATATCGCCCTGCAGATGGATTTGATAGCTCTGCGGCCTCGCCTGTCCTCTCTGGTGCTTGAGGTATGTGCAGGCCTGGCGCGTCATCAGGCGCGGCTTCGGATTCTGGCCTCGCGTGCCTTGGTGGGCGGAGGTGGCTATTGGACCTAGTAAGGATTAATTAGACGTTTAGTCGTGATGTTTATGCTTCGCTTAGTTCAAATTTGCCTTTTATTTTATTCCATTATCGCCGGGGGAGTTACTCTTTAGAAAAGATGATTCTATGAGGCTCAAGTTTTACGGTACGCGGGGATCTATTCCCGTTTGCGATACGAGCTTTCAGAAATTCGGCGGCAACACTACCTGCCTGCAAATCATGTTCACCGACACGAACCGCATTGCTATTATCGATGCGGGTACGGGACTACGAAATCTGGGCAGAGACCTCCGCGCCATCGGACACAGGCAGGACCAAATCGTCATCGCGTTCTCGCACTTTCACTGGGACCACATCCAGGGTTTTCCTTTCTTTGCCCCGGCTTATGATCCAAGCCAGAAAATCACGCTGCTCGCGCTTGGCCGGGGCCAGACCGTCACCAATTTGCGAGAGATTTTCGAAGTCCAAATGCAGTCGGAATATTTCCCGGTACAATTGGATTACATGGGGGCCAATTTCGAGTTCCTGCAAATCGCTGATGCCAGCAAGCACTTCACCGGCATCAACAATGTGGAAACGATACTCACCGCTCAAAGGCACAACCATCCCGGTGGAGCATATAGTTTCCGGATCGAGCGAAATGGCAAAGTGCTTGTTGTTTGTACGGATGTCGAGCACGGCGAGCAGATTGATCCGCTGTTGGTGGACTTGGCGCGTGACGCGGACTTGCTCGTCCAT
>JBEDUS010000263.1:0-11240 GCA_040414975.1 Candidatus Udaeobacter sp. | reverse complement strand
CAAAGCGTGCGCCTATATCGATTCGCCATGCCGCGGAGTTAATAGCAAAGGTAGCGCGCACTGTTCATTACGCGCATGAACACGGCATTCTGCATCGAGACATCAAGCCGGGAAACATTTTGCTCGATAAAAATGGTGAACCGCATCTGACCGATTTTGGCCTTGCCCGATTAGTCGAAACCGAAAGCACGATCACGCGCACGCTGGAAGTGATGGGCACACCTAGTTACATGGCACCGGAACAGGCTGCCGGTGAACACACAAGAGTCAGCAGTGCCACCGATGTCTATGGACTTGGCGCGGTGCTTTACGAACTGCTGACTGGTCATCCACCTTTTGCTGGAGGAACAACCTATCAAACGATCCGCCTACTGCTGGATACTGAGCCACGGCAACCGCGTCTGTGGAATCCGAAAGTAGATCGCGACCTCTCAACGATCTGTCTCAAGTGCCTTGAAAAGGATCCGCAGCGCCGTTACTCGTCCGCTCTCGCGCTTACCGAAGATTTGGAGCACTGGCTAAAGCATGAGCCAATCCGAGCAAAGCGAAGTGGATTTTTCACAAATGCTCGGAAATGGGTGCGGAGGAAGCCAGCTATAGCTGCGTTGATTGCATCGTTCGTTGCTTTGGCAGCAGCCGTGGGCTGGAATGCTTGGAACAGTGAACTATTTCGGTCTGCGCCCGAGAAGAGCATCGCAGTACTTCCGTTTGAAAACCTAAGTCACGATCCGGACAGCGTTTTTTTCACTGATGGAGTGCAAGACGAAATTCTAACGGACCTCGCCCGGGTCGCCGATCTGAAAGTAATCAGCCGCACCTCGACAATACAATACAAGAGCGGTGTCGCGCGCGATCTTCGCAGGATCGGCCACGAACTCGGGGTCGCGAACGTGCTGGAGGGAAGTATTCAGCGCTCCGGCAATCGCGTGCGCGTCAATGCGCAGTTGGTCGATGCGCGCACCGACCAGAATTTATGGGCGCAGACTTATGACCGCGATCTCGCGGACGTATTCGCAATTCAGAGCGAGATCGCAAGAACGATAGCCAGGCAGTTGAAGGCTAAGCTTTCGTCAGCCGAAAAGAGCGCGATCGGACGTCAACCAACAATCGACATCACCGCTTTCAATCTCTACACGCAAGCCAAAAATCTTCTTCTCACAGCATTTAGCAGGGAACCAAGAGCGAGGTTGCTTCAGGCGGTCGATCTGCTGAACCAGGCTGTCGCGCGCGACCCCTCATTTTTCGACGCGTATTGCCAAATCGCCTACGCTCACGACGCACTTTACCAATTTGGCTTTGACCATACCGCCGCTGGGCTGGCTTCAGCTGAAGCAGCCATTGAGGCGGCATTTCGCCTGCGTCCGGATGCAGGGGAAGCACACCTTGCTCGTGCGCGGAATCTCTATTGGGCACACCTCGATTACGACGGCGCTTTGGCTGAACTCAAAGTTGCCCGGCAAACTCTTCCCAATGATGCCCAGATAGTCTTCCTGCAAGGGGCCATCGAGCGGCGGCTAGGCCGCTGGGAAGAGTCCACGCGCGACCTTGAGCGCGTGATTGAACTGGATCCGCGCAACGTTGATATGTTTGTGCAGACGGCCCTGAATTACCGCTGGTTCCGGCGCTATGCTGAAGAGAAATCGTTGCTTGATCGCATGTTGACCATTGAGCCGAACGATGCGGTCATGAAAGCAGAACTTGCATCGGTGGACTTGGATCAGAAAGGCGATACCCGACCATTGCGTTCAATCATCGATTCCGTTCGGGCCACAGATCCTGCCGCAGCGGCGAGCATCACTGACTTTCGCCTCACTTGTGCTCTAGCCGAGGGCGACACAGTTGGGGCAGAAAATGCCCTGATCGCGTTGGGCGACAACGCGGTCCGCTTAGTCAGACCCAATAATGTTATCTTCAGTCGTTCATTTGTAGAAGGCCTTATCGGGCGCATGGCGAAAGATGACAACAAGGCACGGGCGGCATTTACAGCCGCACGCGTGGAGCAGGAGAAAGCGATTGAAACCCAACCAAATTACGGGCCACCATTGTGCGTGCTTGGTTTGATCGACGCCGCTCTCGACCGGAAAGAAGGAGCACTGCGAGAAGGCCGTCGCGCAATCGAACTTCTTCCTATAGGCAAAGATGCATTTCAGGGTCCGGTCATGCTCAAATATTTCGCGATTATCGCTGCCTGGGTTGGCGACAAAGATCTGGCGTGCGAACAACTAGCGACGCTCATCCGCGGCCCAAGCGACCTCAGCTACGGTCAATTGAAACTTTTGCCGTTTTGGGATCCACTCCGCGGCGACCCGCGCTTCGAGAAGATTGTCGCTTCCCTCGCGCCGAAAGGAAACCAGCCAGCCAACGGTCGCCAATGAACATCAATGCGTGCGTGCCGATCGCGCCTTCCTGAAACTCTGCGAGGAAAAGCAGCCATGAACCCGCGCAGCCTCTTCGTCGAATCCAGAAATTCCCCTGATAAGATTTGGCCCGTCCGATCCACCAAACTTAGCGGGTAATTCTAAACAAGAAGTAACACCCCAGTATTTATCCAGTATTTTATGGAAATCACTATCCGCAAAGGGGAACCGGCGGACGCCGAAGCTATATGGAGGTGTTACACCGCGCCCCGGGTTGTGCATGACACGCTGCAACTGCCTTACAGGAGCGTCGAATCGGTACGTGAGCTCCTGATTAAGAATACAGAAGGCGACCACATCCTGGTCGCCGTCGTCGAAGGCGATGTCGTCGGCGTCATTGGCCTGCATACGTCTTCGAGGCCCCGAATCAATCACAGAGGCGAGATTGGTATGATGGTACGCGACGATTGGCAGGGTAAAGGCGTCGGCACGGCGATTATGCGTGCGGTGATTGATCTAGCCGACAAATGGCTGAACCTTACCCGAGTCGAGTTGACCGTTTTCACGGACAATGAGCGTGCGATCACGCTTTATCGCAAATTCGGCTTCGAGATCGAAGGCACACTTCGTAAGTACGCGTTCCGTGACGGGGAGTTCGTGGACGCTTACGCGATGGCGCGAGTGAAGTGAATCAGTGAACTATGGAACCGACTAAAGTCCTCCCACACGCTGGGGAAACTCTGAAACACAGTACAGTTTGGAGATTGTTCTCCGCGGCTTCTTAGGCTCGATCCGATCTGGGACCCGTTGCGTGGCGATCCGCGCTTCGAAAAGATTGTCGCCTCCCTCGTGCCGAAAGAACATTAATGTCGCTCACCTTACTTCACCTCCGATTTGCTGCTGACTGCCTGCCCTTCGGCCAAGGCATACTGGGCTTGCTCCCACCTTGCCAGAAGCTTGGCATGCTCGGCCGCTGTCAGCGTTACTTGAACACCGACATTTACCTGTACAGCAGGCTTGTCTTGCCGGTAACGTGCATTGTATGCTCCTATCAGCCTGTCCCTGGAATGGACCTGAAGCCTGGCCACTCCGATGTCCTCGTGAGACGGTTCTCCGTCTCCCAGCTCGTCGGCTATGTCAACCATTTGGTCTGCCCAAGCCTCAGCTCGGCACTCCTTCGCGCGCGTGAGGGTTGTAGCGAAAGACTCATCGGAATCGCGTTTACCGCATCCTGTAGCGCCCCCGCCTAACAACGCGCTGCAGCCGACGCCTACAGGGTTCGCGCGTCTACGCGCGCGAGAGAGAGGATACGTCTAAGGCTGGTTCGTTACTCAAACGCGCGGCAGGAATTCCTCACGCACGATCTTCCCGTTTTTCACCGTGTAAACGCCAACTTCCGACAATGGCATTCGCTTCTTCGAATTTTTGTCGGTTACGTCGGCATCGTACTGTACCACGAAGCGATCGTGAGCGACGTATGGTTCGCTCGATTTGAAACTGTGCACCTGCATGTTTTGCTCGAACCATTCGGTTTTAGCACGCACGCCTTCGATGCCGCGTGTTTCGGGCGAACTACCATCCATCGTGCGCGCTTCCACGCTCACAATGTCTTTGTCGTAAAGCGTGTCGATCGCTTCCTTAAATGCCTGTTTGCGGGTTAATTCCACCACCTTCTTTGCTACTTCTTCAGTGTTCATTCTTCCTCCTTTGTTTACATTAGACAGTTATTTTTTAAAGGATTTTCGCCTTCATCGATACGACGAATGAGTTAGCGAGTTTAAGACAATTATTCTGCGTTTCCTTGCCTAGTTGTTAATTTCCGAGATAGCGTGCGAGAGTGGTTCCGCTGTTGCTGTTGCCGACGGCAACGATCTTGCCATCGGTTTGAATCAGCACCGTGTTAACAGAGGCATTGCTACTACCAAAAGGTGTAGCTACAAACCCGCCGTTACCGAACGTCACGTCTAACGTTCCATTGGCGGTATAGCGCGCCAGAGCGAAGTCAGACGGACCGGACGTTGTCGCGGCAGTCTCTCCAGCAGCCACAATGTCGCCATTTGCTTGGATGGCCACACTTTGGGCCGAGCTACCCACGTTCCCAGGGAAAGGGGTAACGACTACGCCGTTTCGACCGAAGCTATTGTCGATCGTGCCAGCGCTCGTATAACGAACCAGCAAAAAGCCCGACACGCTATCCTCAAATGTCAGACTCGGAGATTTGATGAGACTTCCGGTAATGATGAACTTACTCGTGCTGCTGATGACGGCGATGCCACCCTGGGACTCAGAACCAAAGCCAGGGGCTTGTCCCGCCCCACCGAAAGCGGTATCGAGGCTGCCATTCGTGTTATAGCGAGCGGCAGCCCCCCCACCGCTAAAAAGACCACTCAAAACCAGGATTTGGCCACTGCCACTGGCACTGGGCTCAAGCGCCAGCGCCTGCGCGCCGGTCACAAGTGGCGCTACGCCATTCGTGCCGAACGTAGAGTCTGGTTGGCCATTGGGGAGCAGGCGCCCGAAGCTCTGCGCGGCAGTCTGCTCGCTCGTGGCGCCAACGAGAATTTTGCCGTCCGATTGCACGACGATCCCTCCATTTGCCGGAGAAAGGAAGATTCCGGTGCGCCGAACGACCGCGACACCGTCGCTGCCGAACGTCTCGTCCGGCGTGCCGTTCGTGTTAAAACGAAAAACTCCGACACTGAGACTATCGGGAGCGGCGGCGAGAATTTTCCCATCAGTTTGAATCGCCACGGCAAACGCGGCGCTACCGGTCCGGATCAACACCTCGCCGCCGGTTCCGAAACTAGAATCGAGAGTACCGTTGGTATTGTAGCGTAGGAGGCCGCTCTGTTGAAAGTTTCCGTTTGGGATCGATCCGGCGACCAGGATTTTGCCGTCGCTTTGCAGAGCCGCGGCGTTGGCGACTGTGTTTGCTGTGGTGACGATGCCACCAGTCCCAAAAGTCGGGTCCAGGTCGCCCGCGTGCGCCATCAACGAAGTAGGTAAAGCAAAAACTGCCAGGAATCTGAGCAGCGCAAGAAGTTTTGAAGAAGCAGCACCCTTCGCAAAATTCTGACAACCGTGCTTAGGCAGCGAGTGACTGATGAAGATGGGTAACAACGCTGTGGATATTCTATTTGTTTTCACAATCTATCGAGTCATAGGAATTCCCACCCGTCGCAACATTCCAACGGTAACGCCATTGTTACTTTCGTCGGTCCGTGATTGCTCGACTTTTAAACCGATAATCTCCGTTGCAACACAGATTCGGGCGCTCAACTAATCGGTAAAAAACAACATCTCAAGTTTGCCGATGGAAGGTGGACTGAGTTGAGGAATTTGCCAGCTGGGCTTGCTCCCATCTTGCCAAAAGCTTGGCATGCTCGGCCGCTGTCAGCGTTACTTGAAGACCGACGTTTACCTGTACACCACCCTTGTCCTGCCGGTAGCGGGCATTGTATGCTCCTATAAGCCTGTCCCTGGAATGGACCTGAAGCCTGGCCACTCCGATGTCCTCGTGAGACGGTTCTCCGTCTCCCAGCTCGTCGGCTATGTCAACCATTTGGTCTGCCCAAGTCTCAGCTCGGCACTCCTTCGCGCGCGTGAGGGTTGTAGCGAAAGACTCATCGGAGGCGCCGCGCGCCTGACCGCACGCGGGGGGTGGGGTCGGCTTGCGCTCTTTTGGGGTGGTAGGAGTCCCTTTTTGGCCAATCGGCCTGCGTGCTACCATGCCCCTACGAGGAAACGAAAGGCCGTTGCCATTTGTTGACCGTAACACCGTCTGTTATGGCCTTTGTTGGTCGCGCATGTTCGCGGATGATCTAAGCCAATGATTCGTTAGCTAGGTCGAGACGACGGATAACTAATCCGGTGTTTCGCCTCCTGAGCGTTCGCGCGTGGTCAAAGCAGCCGTGACCGCCATCCGCTGATCGGCCCATGGATACCATGCCATCGCTCCCTGTATCTGCTGTGTCCAGAAATCTTCGCCGATGTTATCAGGCGAGGTGATTGTTACCGGCCAGGTAAGAAATGGTCGGTATCAAATATCCGCTTAGATACTGGGACTGCCGCAAGCTCACCTGTCATCGTGGGCCACCGCGTCTGCTTCCTTCAACTTCTCAATACCTCCGTTCTATCCGTTGAACTACGGGAACAATTTCAAAGGCTGAATGGCGATTTTAACTTAAATGGTGGTTCGAGTAAATCGCCGCTTCTGCGGATCAAAGCATCAGCGCGACGAGCCGGCTGCGACAGGGCACTTCGAGTTTGCGGAAGATCGCGTGGACGTGCTTTTTTACCATTGCAACACTTAAATGCGCCGTATCCGCGATCTCTTTATTGCTTTGTCCATTGCAAACGAGCCGTGCAACTTCCTGTTCCCGCATCGTGAGCCGGGCGATTGCCGGCAGACGCAAGTTCGCCGGTGCGCTGTTCCGTTTACCGTTGCGACTCAGGTTTTCGCACTCAATAAGGAAATGCGGACGAACCACGCCGGCTGATTTCAGACGTCTCAAATGGACCGTCACCCGCAAATGAGATAACCGCGGATGACGAACCTGTTCTTCCTTGAAGAATGTTCGTGCGTCTGAAAGCGTTCGGCGTCCCGCTTCGGCCCATTGTTGTTTGAGCAGACGGCATCGATCCAAAATTGCAGACGGAATCGATGATGTCGCTTTCGTTTGTTTCGCTATCTCCGGCCGCTTTTCCCAGATCGCGCAGAACTCACGGGCGGCGCGGTTCAGGTAAATGGGCTTTAAATTCCATTGTAGAATGATCGTCGGTAACGGTAATCGACTCAGGAATGCTTCGAAATCGATTCGCAGGGAGCGCTCACGCTCCAGGGACTCGATCCGGCAAAGGGCGGTCATGAATTGCGGATAAAGCTCGCGAAGAACCTTTATTTCGCCAGGCGAGAAATCGCCGAGCTTCGCGGGACGCAAGATCGCCATTCCGCAAATAAGCCTCTGGCGTTTCCAAAGAAACAGGCACAGACCGTGGGCGCATTTTTGGGGAGCGATGTAGCGACGATAAAGAACCGATCGCACGAAGCTGCTGCGATTGCGGAAGAGATTCCTCAAACGCACGAACTTCTTGCGCTCCGGCCGGGCGAGATAATTCTTGAGGGGCTCCACTGCAAAGAAACCCGCCGGAATGGGCCGCGTCCATCTGGCGATTACGGGGAGGGCTGGGCTGCGCCGAAACGTCAGACCGATTACGCAACTCGGTATCGCCACCGAGAGCACTTGTTTCACGGCTTTCCAAAAGGAATTGACGTCCATTGCCCGATGCAGGCTAAGCAAAGGCCTTTCGAGCACCGGATCGATTACCGGCTCAACGTCGCTCCCGCCTCTTGGATTTTCTTTCGATTCCCCCACGTCATTCCCCCCCACCCTCGCGCAATCGCAGCTTCGCTGTTTCACAATTAGATAACACGACATTCCAAAAATGTTCAAATCGTAATCATCAAAAAAAGGGAACTAAAGTTACCTAGAAAAGATCGAGCAATTCGCGACGTTTTCGCTCATACAAGGAGGGAAATAAAACAAAATGAAACTAGAAATGAACGTGCCGGTAAGCGGCCTCGATCTGGCAAGCCTGCTAGATGGTGAACAGGGACTATTCCTCTGCCAAAACAGGGGACAAAACTACATCACTATCGCCAAGACTGGTCATTCGATCGCCTTCGGGCCGACCCCAATCGGCAAGGCAATCCTGGAACAGGTTACAACGAGTGTTGGACCGGAACCGTGGTTCGTCACGAAGATCAGCAACTCGACTGAGCTTGCTGAATTCCGTGGGTCATTCCCTGGCAGGGAACCACGCTAGAGTAAAAAAAACGAGGGAAAAACTTGGGAGCCTCAGTGGGGAAGCCCACTGAGGCTTTTGTTTTTCTCCTCCTGCGAACGGCGGCAGTCCCGAAAATACCAGGTCAGTTCACGCTTTTTTCCAGCCGTTGCCGTTCCCGTCCCCCGCCAGCGCCGGTGCGTATTCCGGCGCGGCGTCGACATCTTGGGCGACGCCCTCCAAGTCCGGTTCCATCAGAGATTTCTCGTGATGTTCCTTCGCGATAAGCATGTAAAGGGATGGAACAATGAAGAGTGTAAAGATTGTTCCGATCGTCATCCCCCCAACGAGCACGAGACCGATTGAGTTTCGCGCTGCTGCTCCGGCACCGGTGACAAGTGTGAGCGGAAAGTGGCCGGCGACAGTCGCGACGCTCGTCATCATGATTGGCCGCAACCGAATTCGCGCGGCTTGCGCTACGGCCGCAAGTTTCGCCAACCCCCCACGTTGGAGTTCATTTGCGAACTGGACAATCAGAATGCCATTCTTGGAAACGAGACCAACCAAAGTCACCAACCCGACTTGAGAATAGATGTTGAACGAGGTCGTCCAGCCGTCGGTGAAGAACTTGCCGAAGGGCATCTTCAAAAACATGAACACCGCCGCGCCAAACAGTGCCAGAGGGACCGAGCCCAGCAAAATGATCAATGGATCACGGAAGCTGTTAAATTGTGCGGCAAGAACAAGGAAAATGAGCAGAACCGCGAGGATGAAAACTCCAAGAAAACTATTTCCTTCCAGTCGAAGTTGGCGCGAACCTCCCGTGTAATCGATCACATAACCGGCGGGCAGGATCTGGTGCGCTTCGTTTTCCAAAAACTTGAGCGTTGAATCGACCGAACCGGTTGGAACACCGCTGATGGTGACTGCATTCAGCTGCTGCATCCGATTCAGTGATCGGGCAACCGTTTTGTGCTGGATACGAGCGACGGTGCTGAGAGGAATTAGCTGGTTATTGGGGCCGGTCACGTAAATGTCATTCAGCTGCTCGGGGTTTAGGCGGTCTACCCGTTTGATTTGTGGAATGACCTTGTAGCTCAGTCCATCCATATTGAACCAGTTAACGTAATTGCCGCCGATGCTGGCAGAGAGATCGGAGCCAATCTGCTGCATGTTCAACCCCATCGCCGAAATTTTGTCGTGATCGAGAACGATCTGCGCTTGGGGTTGGTCGATCTTGGTGTCGATGTCGCCGAACTGAAACATGTGCGCCTTCATTGCCTTTTGGAAAATCTCCTTGGCAAATTCCAGGATGCGCTCCTGATCGGCAGTGGAGGCAATAATGAAGCTAACCGGAAAGTTGTCCGAGCCCGGCAGCGCCTCGGGCATGATCGGGAACATTTGAATCGCCGGGATAGCTGCCAGTTTTTGTTGAACCACTGGCAGATAATTTTTCGTTGGGATCTTCCGCACGCCCCAGGGTTTCAGCACCATTCCGCCAAATCCGCTGCTGGGGGAGGTAATTTGAAATGTGAACCGAGTATCCGGAATATCGTGAAACACTTTTCCGGCCGCATCGGCATACCGGATTGTGTCGTCGATTGTAGCGTTAGCCGGCGCGGTGATGATGCCAAAGATCACGCCCTGATCTTCTTTGGGCGCCAGCTCCTTCGTCGCTACTTTGGGTATCGCCATGAACATCAGCAAGGCGAGAACTGAAATTCCTGCCCAGATAATGTAAACAGCCGGGCGGGCGTTCAATGTCCGGTCCAAATGTTTCCCATACCAGTCGCGCACGCGGTCGAAGGTGCGATCAACCCAGCCTTTGAACCCGTGCTCGACATGATGGGGCGGCAGGAGATACGCCGACATCATTGGCGAGAGAACCAGCGCGACCACGCCAGAAATGAACACTGCGCCAGCAAGCGTCAGAGCAAATTCGCGGAACAGCGCGCCGGTCAGGCCGCCTTGCAATGCGATCGGCGTGTAGACTGCCGCCAGCGTGATTGTCATCGCGATGATTGGACCGATCAACTCGCGCGCACCAACGAGCGCCGCGTTCATCCGCGACATTCCGTCCGCGATATGACGTTCCACGTTCTCGACAACAACGATCGCATCGTCGACCACCAACCCGACCGAAAGCACGATCGCGAGCAGCGTCAGCAGATTCAGCGTGAAACCGAACACCTGCATGAGAAACAACGCGCCGATGAGAGAAATCGGGATCGCAACCACCGGCACAATGACGGAACGGAACGATCCGAGGAACAAAAAGATGACGATCATCACGATGATCAATGTGTCGATCAGCGTCTTTACGACTTCGTGAATGGCATCGTTGATGTATGCGGTCGCGTCGTAGGCCATTTCCGCCTTCATTCCAGTCGGCAGCTCTTTCTTGATTTGATCGAGCTCGACGCGAACGCGCTTGATTACATCCAACGAGTTGGCATTCGGCAGCACCCAAATACCCATGAAGACAGCTTTCTGTCCGGAGAATCGCACCTCCGTATCGTAATCTTCTGCGCCGAGAACGACGTCGGCGATATCGCCCAGTCGAATCAATGTGTTTTTATCCTGTCGGACGACCAGCTGCTTAAACTGCTCGGCCGTGTGCAAATCGGTATTTGCCGTAAGGTTGACCTGAAGAAGCGAGCCTTTGGTATTTCCAACCGCCGCCAGGAAGTTGTTCTTCGCCAGGATGTCGCGGACTTGCGATGGACTAATGTTTAGCGCAGCCATCCGGTCCGGTTTCATCCAAATGCGCATCGCAAAAGTCCGGCCGCCAAGGATGTCTGCTTTTTGCACACCCGCAATTGCGGTCAAGCGCGGTTGCACGAGCCGGACCAAATAATCAGTCACCTCGTTAGGCTCAAGGATGTTGGATGTGAAACTGAGATAAGCCGAAGCGAATTGAGAATCAGCCGCTTGAATCGCTATCACCGGAATCTGCGATTCCGGCGGCAGATTGTTACGAATCGCGTCGACTCGCGAGCTAATATCCGACAGCGCCTTGTTTGCGTCGTAATTCAATTTGAGACGCGCAGTGACAAGCGATTGCCCTTGCGTGCTTTGTGATTGGATGTAGTCGATGCC
>JBEDUS010000262.1:0-4725 GCA_040414975.1 Candidatus Udaeobacter sp. | reverse complement strand
TATGTCGCAAGCATCGTAGCAATATTGTAGCAACATCGTGGCTACCTCGCGTATGCGACCGCGTTGCGGACCGCGTCTGGCCCTGCATACCAGATCGGGCCGTATCGAAACCGATCGCTGATTAGATCAACGCCATTCCCACTCTTGTGGGGACGCACCTCGTAAACATAGCATCCGCTGGCCCCCCAAAGACTGTTCTGCCCATTTCGTTTGGCTATCATATCGCTCGAGATGTTGCAAAGCCCGTACCAGGGCTGTTTCTAAACTCATAACTCCTTCGAGTTCATCTGGCTGGGTTAAATCATGTGAAGCAGATGACGATAGGGTTTTATCGCTTCCGGGATTTTGTCGTCCCGCTTCCGGGATTGTTGATATGTCACCCATCCATTTTTGAGATGCTCACAACCCAGCTGCTGGATTCAAGTTTCCGGGCTCCGGACGCAATCGACTACGCAAAAAATGATTGCTTCTAGCTGGCCTGCTCGCGAAGCCTAACCCAGCCATGCCAGGCTGTGACGAGACGCGGTAATATGGCAGGCGGGGTCTTTCGCTACAATCGCCTACGCGCGCGTACGCGCGAGGGAAACCTAAAAAAGAATTCTTTGCTAGAGCCTGAATCCGCAAGCCGACCCTACCCCTGCCAGCCTGTGACGCCACACCGCGAACATCCCTCTCGCAAAAAAGAAGGCCTGCTCGTCAAGGACAACGCTTGCCTTTATCGCTGGAAGGCTTTTGGCCCTAGTTCTTGTTGTAATTTAGAGCGTCACTGCTTGGAAATACAATCCCCGAGCGGCGGCAAGAATCAATGCAAGTCCCAAGCGATACAGCAACACGAAATCGAGGCCGAAGGAAATCAACGCGCATTCGACGGGTTGCATCGCGTACGCGTTGGCAGTTCGTCACGTTCTACGTGCGCGTGCGGGAAAGCAAGTCAGTCGGTCGGGAGCTCTGCTCACTTACCAGATGCACCTGGTTCGACATGCACAAGCACATCCGCAATCATGCGATTTGACGATCGAATCGCGTTCTTTACATGGTGTGCAATTCGATGGCCCGCTTCTACTGTCGCTAACCTGTCTACCAGAATATGGATGTCGACGTAATATGCCATCCCCATTTTTCGGACACGGCATTTTTCAACGCCGAGCACGCCCGGCACATTCCGGGCGACAGACCGAACCTCCAGCTCGATTTTCGAAGGCGGCGCGGTGTCCATAATCTCGTTAATCGATGCTTTGAAAAACCGGTACCCGTTTAAAGCGATGACTCCGCATGCGATTAGCGCTGCCCAATCATCCGCTGTCTCGTAGCCTTTGCCTCCGACAACGCCGATGGAAATCCCGACAAATGCCAGCGAGGACACAATCGCGTCGCTACGATGGTGCCACGCATCCGTCTGAATCGCTGCGCTTAAAGAGGTGCGTCCGAGTGAGCCAACGACACGAGAAAGAAGATATTTAGTGGCGATCACAACCAACAGCACCAATAGCGTGTACGGTTTTGGCGACGAGTGAGGAGTGACGATTTTCAGGATGCTTCCCCATGCAAGGGCTATGGCCACCCCAATAGTGATGAAACAGACTATCAATGCGGCAACTGGCTCCGCCTTCCCGTGACCATACGGATGCATCGCGTCTGGCGCCTTAGCCGCTAATCGCAACCCGATCCAAATAACAAACGAACTCGCAATATCCACCCAAGATTCGATTCCGTCAGCGATCAGGACGAAAGAATTGCCCGTTACGCCCGCGATGATCTTGATCGCGCTAAGCACCGCGTTTATCACAGCGCCTGTTAATGCAAGCTGCGCCCCTCGTTTTGCACTAGTGCTTGTTGCCCCTTCCACTATCGATTCGGTCGCGATGAGGTGGCGGTCATCATTCATTGCGAAATGCGGGGGTTTCAACATGAAAGTGTCTCGCCACGATCTTCGAGCGTGAACGGCGAAATGAACTTGGGCAAGCTCAGGTTGGTCATGCGTATCCTGGCGGTTGAAGATGATGTTTGTTTAGCCGGCAAATTGCATCGGCGCTCACGGAAACCGGACACGATCCAATCGTTGTCCATGATGGTGAACAGCTTTGGATAAAGCAAGGGAGACGTCGTTCGATTTAATCATGCTGGATGGACGATGATGAGGCGTTCCCGGATTACGCAATGCCGAAGAAACCTACCCTGCGAAAAAAGAGCAGCCGAAAAAAGGTGAGTTAGTGAATCACTCTTCTTTGAAATCGCCCTACTGCTCGTATGTCTCGATCACGTTGCCAACGGTATCGTAAAGGCGGATGACAAAGTCATGCGATCCACTTCGAATCTTCGCGCACTCGATTGCACGACCGGCTGCATTCGAGCCGGTGAACCAGAAGCGTCCGAATGGCAGTGCATCTGAGATCAGATCGACACTGCGTTGATCCATTCGCGGTCGAATCTCGTAGATGTGTACGGAATGTGAGTCCGACTGGCTGTGGCGCCGTGCGCCGTAAAGCGTGCAGACGGAATTAAGGCCAATCCGATTGCTTAGGGCAGCGCGATTACTCGTTAGCTGTGAACATCGGTTCGACTAAAAGGTAGCTGGGGTCGTTATGTCGTTTAACAATCTCGCGCTGAGCGGAAATTTGCCGGGCTGGAAGCCCTGCTCAAAGAATGGGAGTTATCCGATAATCTTGATCATAATTATATTCAAGGACTGAAGGCGCGACCGCTATCTGTCAAAAATCAATTGAAGAACATGTCCGGCCGTAACGGATCAGAGGCAGCGGACGATTGGTAATTAGTGAGCACGGCAGAAAGCGCCGTGCCGCAAAGCGTGACGGCTGATTGCTAAATACTGCTAGTTTTGGTCTGCGCAGTTTTACTTGCTTATTGAGAAACCGACTGCGGTGCAGGTTCACAATCGCCGCAGGTGCGTCACCGATTCGAGTTCCAGCAACGCCAGTCAGCTTTTCATCGGGTCGCGCGCGTGCCGGGATTGGGTCGCAACTGGTAACCGCGTCATCGAAAGCGCACCCATCGCCGCTATTCTGAAATTAGGCCCAGCCGGTCTCAGTTAGATCGACGTTTTAGAGCGCTCGACGGACTGGATCCTGACCGACGCTTAACACGATCTTGCCTCGGGTGTGACCCGTTGCGATTTGGGCCTGCGCCTGCACCACCTGCGTCATTGGAAAAGTCTGCGAGATCACCGGCATAAGCTTTTTTGCTTCCATTAGCTTGCGCAATCCCTCCATTACTCCGGCCTTCGGTGTACAGCGCAGCGTCGTGCCCTGAATGCCGTGCGCTTCAAGCGCGGCCGGCTTCGGGTCGTCAACAATCGAGACAATGATTCCGCCTTTTTTCACCACACCATAAGAACGTTCGAGAGTATTTCGACCGACCGTATCCAGGACGACATCCACATCCTTCGCGACATCTTCAAACTTCGTGCGTGTGTAGTCGATCGCGACGTCCGCTCCCATTTGCCGCAGGAATTCCTGGTTGGCTGTTGAGGCTGTTGCCAATACTTTCGCGCCTCTCGCTTTCGCAATCTGAATTGCTAAATGACCTACTCCACCTGAGCCGCCGTGAATCAAAACTGTCTGGCCTGCGCGCAGATTCGCCGTATCAATCAATGCCTCCCATGCCGTCGAGCCGGCCGCTCCCGCACCAGCAGCTTGCGCGAAGCTGACAGGGCGCGGTTTCGGCGCGAGCTCGTCTTCTTTTGCCGTGACAAATCCGGCGTAGCCTCCTTCGCCTTTCAAAGTAAAGAACGCGAAGACCGGATCGCCTGCTTTGTATTTGGTCACTTTGTTTCCGACTTTTTCGACGATACCAGCCGCGTCCATCCCCAGAATGAGCGGAAAACCACCGACCAGTTTCGCCAGATAACCTTCGCGAATCGCCACGTCGACCGGGTTGATCGAAGCCGCGACGACCCGGATAAGAACTTCATCCTCAGCCGGCTCCGGTCGCGCCACTTCTTCCAGCTTCATCACTTCCGGTCCACCGTACGCATGGATAACAATGGCCCGCATCTTCGCGCTGTCGGAACCAGGCGGGTCTCCCAAGGCTGTCATCGCGGAAACAAGAACCGCAATGAATCCGGCGATCTTTATTCTTCTCATGTTCGGATACTCACCCCGAGATCGCAGGGAAGCGAGATGAGAGTTACCATCAGCGACTGAGCTAACCATGTCCCGAACGGCCTTGGCTTTGCCGCCGTAACGCGGCGTAAGGCGGACAGATTGCAGAGTTGTATCTCGGCAGCTCCCACTGCGCTTGACCGCTACCCGCGCGGCGATACCGGCCATATCTCTCATCCCAGTCGCTCCATTGCCGATTGTGAAACTCGCGGCGATGAAGCGTTCGCTAATTGATTTAGAGCACGGGCACAGAGTTAATTGGGCGCGCAAACGGTCGGAAGTCAGATCCACGGTTGTTGCTGCACAGTGATTCCAGTGCCGGGCGGTGTCGGGGTCTTTCGCTACAACCCCTACGCGCGTACCCGCGAGGGAAACCTAAAAAAGAATTGTTTGCTCAAGCCTGAATCCGCAGAGCCGACCTACCCCTCCGCCAGGCGGCCATGGCGCTCTCTCTTTTTGTTTCCGGTATTTTCGTTACGCCTTACGCAAGGCTGTTGACGCCACATTGACTGTATGACGGTCTTTTTGGTTCGCTTTGTGTCGCGAGTGTTCGCACATGCACGAGAGGCAACAACTTTCTAGAGGGAGGTTCATCGGATTTCGAGTC
>JBEDUS010000261.1:0-2175 GCA_040414975.1 Candidatus Udaeobacter sp. | reverse complement strand
TTACTTCAGCGAGGAGTTTTTCCCACGTCATTCCGCGCCGCCATTCGTTAGGCGGCTTAAGCGCGACGATGGTCTCGAACATTGACAATGGCGCGGGATCGGTCGGAGTGTCGGCTTGACCGGCTTTTCCGAACACTGTCACGGCTTCCGGAATTTTTTTCAATTGTCGATCCTGTATTTGCAGAATCTTCGTCGCTTCGGCAATCGACATCCCTGGAACGGCCGTGGGCATGTACAGCAGCGTGCCCTCATTCAGCGGCGGCATAAATTCGCGCCCCAGTCTCTTAAATGGGAAAATCGTAATTAGCAGAAGAATCAGCGCAGCACCGAGTGTGAACCAACGATAGCGCAGCACGAAGTCCGCCGCCGGTTGATAGGCCCGAATCAAGAACCGATTCACTGGATTCTTGATTTCCGGAGTTATTTTGCCACGAATGAGCAGCGTCATCAGCACCGGCACGAGCGTTACGCCGAGAAACGACGCAAAGAACATTGCGAATGTTTTTGTGAAGGCGAGCGGCCGGAAAAGACGCCCCTCCTGCGCAGTCAGCGCAAAGACCGGGACAAAGCTTACGGTGATTACAAGCAACGCAAAGAAAAGCGCCCGACCGACGCCCTTTGCTCCGGCGATAATCACCTGAACGCGTTCCCGATTAGTTGGCTCGTGCCTGTGTGTTTCCCTAAAATGTTCGAGCTGCTTGTGCGCATTCTCGATCATCACGATTGCGGAATCGACCATGGCCCCAATCGCAATAGCAATCCCGCCTAACGACATGATGTTAGAGGTCACGTGCCACCACCACATCGGTACGAACGAAAGAATGATCGCAATCGGGAGCGTGATGATCGCAACTAACGCAGAGCGGACGTGCCAGAGAAAAACTATGCAAACCAGGGCCACGACAACGCTTGCTTCGATCAGCTTTTCGCGCAGCGTCGCAATCGCCCGCTTGATCAGATCGCTGCGATCGTATGTCGGCACAATCCGGACACCAGCAGGGAGGGATGGTTTTATCTCTTCAATCTTCTTTTTTACCGCGTCGATAACGTTGAGCGCGTTCTCGCCGTAACGCATCACGATGATGCCGCCCACGGTTTCGCCGCGCCCGTCAAGTTCGGCTACGCCGCGCCTGATGTCGCCGCCGAGATGGACGTTTGCGACATTTTTCAAGTAAACCGGTGTGCCGTTTTCTACTTTGAGGACGATGTTCTCGATGTCCTCTATCCTTTTGATGTAGCCGCGCCCGCGAATGTAGTACTCTGTGGTGGCGATCTCGAAAGTTTTGCCGCCGACGTCGGCATTACTCATTTTGATAGCGCTGACGACGTCGCGGAGCGGAATGTTATAGGCGACAAGAGCGTTGGGATCGAGGTCGACCTGGTATTGCTTTACGAAGCCACCGACGGGCGCGACTTCGGCCACGCCCTTCACCGACGAGAGCGCGTAACGCAGATTCCAATCTTGAATAGAACGCAATTGGGCGAGATCGTGCCTTCCGGTGTCATCGACAAGCGCGTATTCATAAACCCAGCCTACACCGGTTGCGTCTGGGCCAATCACAGGATTGACACCCTCCGGCAGTGAGGCGCGCACTGAGTTCAGATATTCGATGACACGCGAGCGCGCCCAGTAGATATCCGTGCCGTCTTGGAAAATGACGTAGATGAATGATTTCCCGAACATCGATTCGCCGCGGACGAATTTCACCTTTGGCGCGGCGATAAACACACTGGAGATCGGATAGGTGATCTGGTCTTCAACCAAGTCGGGAGAGTGACCTTCCCACTCCGTGTAAACAATCACTTGTACGTCGCTGAGATCGGGAATTGCATCGAGCGGCGTGTGAATAAGTCCGTAAATTCCCGCCGCGACTGCGAAAATCGTAAAAATGCAAACGAGAAATTTGTTCCGGGCACTGCTTTCGATAACGCGATCGATGAGCGTCTCGCGTTTCGGAGTCTCGGAAGTCTCCTTCGCTAATGCCGGCTCCGCTTCGGTCATGGCTTTGTTCCAGGCGCGACCGTTGGCTCAGTTTTTTGGCCTTCTTCGAATCCCCTCAGCGCGCCTTGCACCTTTGACTCGGCGTCGATGAGAAAATTGGCGCTCGCAACCACGCGTTCATTTTCTTTGAGGCCGTTTTTCACCTCATAGATGTCCCCATATTTCGGGCCGAG
>JBEDUS010000260.1:0-10628 GCA_040414975.1 Candidatus Udaeobacter sp. | reverse complement strand
CGGTGTGTCGCGTTCCCGCAGGAGTAATAAGCCCAGCGCATGGTCGACGTCGGCATTTGTTAAAAGAACGCCTGCAATGGGGCTGTTGCGTGGCGAATCGCGGCGTGGCTGCAACCGGGGCATGCTTTCGATTTGCCGGGCCAAATCGGGCGAGGCGTTAATTAGAAACCAACTGTGAAAACCTTCCGAATCGCCGCTGATGGCGACGCTCGATTGAGTCTGCGGCGTAATTTTTCCGGTTCGTGCAGCGGCGCAGTTTGGGCAGGCACAATTCCATTGCGGCAGGCCGCCGCCGGCCGCGCTGCCCAGAATATGGATGCGAATCAACCCGGAGTTTTCGGAGTCAGATAATCAACGTTCGATCAAACCGCCCCTGCGTAGCAGGTGCACTCGAAAAAGATCGGAACGGTTTTCATCATCGGTTTGACCCACCGCTTCTTGGTTCGTCTCATAAATCCCAGAGTACCTTGTTTCTCACTTCATTCTACGGAAAAAATGGAATGAAGTTCCCGCTCCTGATAAGGCATGCGGGCCATACCGGCAAATTATTTTTTAATAAAACTAATGTCGCCGCTGCGTTCGATGCGACCGACCCGAACTTGCGACAGGTCGTCGGTATGTGCACGAAGATGCATGTTCCTCGTCCAGATCATGTTCGGAGACGTGGTTCCGCCGCATGGTAGACAGGACTAAATTCCCATTTTCCACGATAATTTCCGGTCGCCCCTTGATGAGAATGCCGAACAAATGGGAATGATACGCGATCGAGGCGAGCAGACGGTTGAGCAGCACAACAACGAAGCCTGCGCTGATCGTGGCAAATAGGGGAGCCGTGCCGTTTGACCGCGCGCGCTAAAAAGGAGGCGAGAATTACGATGAGGACGGCGTCGAACGCGCTTTTGCGCGCCAGCGACCGCTTGTGACCGAGACGAACCATGATCAAGGTCGCGAGAAAGATAATTACAGCACGCAGCGAGATTTGTATGAAGGTCAGATTCTTGGCTTCGTAACCCAACCCAAGCAGTGGTCCGAGGAAATTCGAAAATGCATTCATACAGAAAATCTTATCGGCAAAACATTTTCTGGCGAGCAATGTTGATCTGACCCGTGTAAAGTTGGGGCTCGCGGTTCCAAGAAACCTGCTTTAGCCGTGACCACGTAAAAAACGGACCAGCTGCCAAATGAGCGAATCAAACAAGCTGCCTGCGTTGAAATTTGAGAACGAGCTGCTCGCGAATGAACGGACATTTCTCGCCTGGCTGCGGACGAGCATTGCAGTGATGAGCCTCGGTTTTGTCGTCGCGCGATTTGGACTGTGGTTGCGCGAGCTGGCGCTGGAAATCAATCCGCGGGCGCCATTGCACCGCACAGGGTTATCGTTGCCATTCGGGGAAGGTATGGTTGGCTTCGGCGCACTACTGACCTTGCTTGCCGCGTGGCGTTATCACGTTGTGAACCGAGCAATCGAGCGGGGCCAAATCAAATCCGATCCACGCATGGTCTCTCTCGTTACCATCGTGGTTGTCCTTTCTGCCATTGCGCTCATCGTCTATATGATCCTTTCACAACCGGGTAGTTAGATGGCAATGCATGAAGGCCGCCGAATACAATTGTTCTTCGATGCATCGGCGTTTGGGGCTTCACCGCTCGCAAGGCCAGATGTAGCTCCCGATGGAACGTATGGGTTTCATGTGAAATATGGCGTTACCGATGCTTGCGCGAGAAACCATCGCGTGGCATAAGACGACCGCTCGACCGGTTTGAACAGGCAGAGGACATGAAATTTATGGCAACAGCTCCACCTCCTTCCCGCGACGTCGCGCTGGAAACGCGCGTCTTTTGGGAGCGTTTCAAGAAAGAGATCATCGCGGTTCTTATCGTAGTCCTACTCGCTGTCATCGGCTTTACTGGTTACCGGCTCTATTCCGATCGGCGCGCGGCTGCGGCATCGGCCTCATTGGCGAGCGCAAAGACCGCCCCGGAATTTCGAGAGGTGATTGCCCGCTACCCGAACACGCCAGCGGCCGCCGATGCCTATCTGTTACTGGCTGAAGCTCGGCGGAGCGAAAAGAAATTCGCTGAGGCGAACACGACGCTTCAGGCTTTCATCGACAAGTTTCCTCAGAACGAGTTTGTGAGCACGGCACGAATGGCAATGGCTGCCAATCTGGAGTCGATGGGAAAAAGTGATGAAGCTCTTGCGGCCTACCAACAAATCGCATCCACGTACCCGAACAGTTACAACGCACCGCTGGCGTTGCTGTCGCAGGTGTACATTTTAAAGGCGAAAAATCGAGGCGACGAGGCACGGCACGTTCTCGAAAAAATTTTGACGCAATATCGAACCAGTTTTTGGGCCAGCGAGGCCATGCAGGAATTGCGCTTGATGAAACCGGCTAGCACGCCGGTACCGGCAACCACACCAGCAGCGACCGTTCCGCCGTTCTTAGCGCGTCCTCCTGCCGCGGCGCCCGCCCCGCAAGGCGCACCGGCTCCGCAACGCGCGCCATCACCAAAGAAGCCATAGCCTGGTAGGGCGCGTCACTCCATGCGCGCCGCCTTCGGCGGGCAGAGGGTTGCCTGCCCCTACCACATTAACGTTTCGAGAATTGGAAACGTTTGCGCGCGCCGGGTTGCCCGGATTTTTTGCGCTCCTTCATGCGTGGATCCCGCCGGAGGAGCCCTTCAGCCTTCAGCGTCCCTCGCAAATTGCCATCGACCTGAAGCAGAGCCCGCGCGATAGCAAGCTGCGCAGCGCCAGCCTGCCCCATGATGCCGCCACCTGTCGCGTTAATCGATAAGTCGTAGGCATTGACTGCCTTGGCAGTTTGAAGCGGTTGCAGCACCACGTTCTGTAAAGGCACAGTTGGGAAATAATCTTCGAAGCTGCGACCATTGATATCGATCTTTCCGCTGCCTGGCGTCATTCGAATGCGCGCGACCGACGTCTTGCGGCGACCTGTAGCGACAAATTCATCGGTTTCTGGCATAGGATTATTTTCTGGTGAGTTTGACAGATGTGGGCTGTTGCGCGGCATGCGGATGCGAATCGCCGCAATAAACTTTCAACTTCCGATAGACACGGCGACCGAGCCGATTGTGCGGGATCATTCCGCGCACGGCGCGCTCGATTAGCAATTCCGGATGCCGAACTCGGCGTGCCCGGACGTTCTCAAATTTGTGGCCGCCCACGTATCCTGAAAAGCTCATGTAGGTTTTTTGTTCTTCTTTCTTCCCGGTAAGCCGCACTTTCTCCGCGTTGATAACGATCACAAAGTCGCCTGTATCGACGTGTGGCGTGAAAATTGTCTTCTCTTTGCCGCGTAACAGATTGGCGGCCTTCACCGCTACTTTTCCCAGCACCTGGTCCCTAGCGTCGATGACCCACCATTTGTGTGGGACTTCGCTGGCTTTGGCAGAAAACGTTTTCATTACTTCAGAAAAAAGGGCACGAAAACTACGAGGAGTGCAACCACCTGTCAACCTATCGTGGGCTGTTTGTCTGTCATTTGTAAAATCGTAGTTGGCGGCTGACACAGCCGCCCTACAATTGTAGGGCGTTTCTGCGAAACGCCATTGCATTGATACGATGAATACGACAGATGCGAAAACTGCAATCACGCCGCGGCGAGACCAGGACTTCCCGGAGTGGTATCAGCAGGTAATCCGCGCGGCTGAGCTGGCCGAGCCCTCGGACGTTCGCGGTTGCATGGTGATTCGGCCCTGGGGATACGGGATTTGGGAAAACATGCAGCGTCAGCTCGACGCCATGTTTCGCGCGACCGGCCACCGTAACGCTTATTTTCCGCTTTTCATTCCGCTGAGTTATTTCGCAAAGGAAGCGGAACATGTTGAAGGCTTCGCCAAAGAATGCGCAATCGTCACGCACACGCGCCTGGAAGTGGACGCCGATGGAAAAATGAAGCCGGCGAGCCCATTGACGGAACCGCTGGTGGTCAGGCCGACTTCAGAAACGATCATCGGCGCCAGCTACGCGAGATGGGTCCAATCGTACCGCGATCTGCCGATCCTCATCAATCAATGGGCTAACGTCGTTCGCTGGGAGATGCGGCCGCGGCTGTTTTTGCGGACGACTGAATTTCTCTGGCAGGAAGGCCACACCGTCCACGAAACGGAAGCTGAAGCACGCGAAGAAGCGAAATTGATCCTCGATCTCTACGAGCGCTTTGTCCGCGATCATCTCGCGATCCCAGTATTCACTGGAGAAAAATCCGAGAGCGAAAAATTCCCAGGCGCTGTGCAAACGCTAACGATCGAGGCGATGGTGCAAGATCGACGGGCCATCCAGGCCGGCACGTCGCATTTTCTCGGCCAAAACTTCGCGCGCGCGAGCGGGATCCAATTTCAAAACCGCGAAGGTAAGCAGGAATTTGGCTGGACGACCAGCTGGGGAATGACGACGCGCTTGATTGGGACGCTGATCATGATGCATGGAGACGACGACGGGATCGTTTTGCCTCCCCGGATTGCTCCCACACAGATTGTTATAGTGCCCGTGGCGACAAAGGAAGAGTTGCGTCCCAGAATAATGGAGGCGTGCGACAGTCTCGCGCTGCAACTGCGCGGACAGTACTTTGCCGAGCTCCCACTGGAAGTGGAGGTGGACAGGCGCGATATCGGTGGTGGTGTCAAAAATTGGGAATGGATCAAGAAAGGGGTGCCAGTCCGGGTTGAAATTGGGCCACGCGACCTGGAGAAAAACGCCCTGGTTGTCAGCCGCCGCGATCAGCCGATCAAAACAAAAGAGTCCATGTCGATTCAGGAATTCGTCGCCGTTGCGCCGGAAATCCTAACGTCGATTCAGCAGAACCTCCTCGAGCGCGCGGAGACGTTCCGCGAGGGAAACACGCGTGTGATCGAATCAAAAAAAGATTTCTACGATTTCTTCACGGCTAAAAGCCCGGCCAAACCGGAAATCCATGGCGGGTTTGCCCTTGCGCATTGGAACGGCTCTCGAGAGGTGGAAGAACAAATCAAGAACGACCTCAAAGTCACCATTCGCGTTGTCCCGCTGGATGGTTCCCCTGAGCCCGGGAAATGCATTTTCACCGGCGAACCCAGCCCGCGCCGTGTTGTTTGGGCGAAATCGTATTGAAGTCTCGTGGCGCGTTGTGACTTTGAGAAGCAAGTTAGTTGACGCGGCGATCAACGTTTGTTTATTTCGGCGCTGCCGATGGAACTGACGCTGTATAGCCGCAAGTGGTGTTCGTGGTGCATCGACGCGAAGGATTACCTCAACGAGAAGGGGTATTGTTTCCAGGAAATTGATGTCGGCAAAGACCGGCAAGCATATGAGGAAATGAAGGAGCTTTCTTCGCAAACTTACGTACCCACGTTCGTAGCGGGTGATAAGGTCTTGGCCAATTTCGATACCAATCAGCTCGAGAAATTTCTCACCGAGCACCAGATCAATCCGCGGGAAACCGGTTCCTGATGCTTTTTGGCTTCTTTCTTACGCTTGGCATGGCGGTGCTCAGCGCCGGCTTGCGCAGCTTTCAAAACTCGTATGCGCAAAAGGCGGGCGCTCTCGGAATTCTCGCTGCCACTTTTCTCGGCGTTTATTTTATCACCGGCTCCTGGATGTGGGGTTTTGTCGGCGCGGCGAGCTGGCTTTTTCTGCCGTGGCTGGAAATTCTTACCCGCATCCGGGCCCTTCGGCTCCCCAAGGAAAAACAGCTTCGACCGAAAAGTCCGCCCTCTTCGGACACATTCCCAGCGCTGAGTGAGATTACGCGCGAGATCGAGGACGAAGGGTTCGTCCACTTGGGCGACGCCGGCTGGGATTGGGAAGATTATCGTCAGTTTTTCCGATTGTTTTACAGAGAGGATGATCGAGCCCAGGCCGCCATCTGCCTGAACGAACAGCGTGATTTCTCTTTTTATTACTTGCGCATTTCATCGCGCGCCAAAGGCGGCACGGTTTGGACAACGTGGAATTATCCGCTCTCCTATGGCCTAAAGCTGACTCCCCTGTTTCGCATCAATCGACAGCGTCCGGACCGATCATTCTGGCAGCTTTATCAAAGCCATCGTGAATTTCTCCGGCGAAACGGCGTGAATCCGGCTGCAATCGACCCGCTCGATGAGGAACAAATTGAAACAGAAATGGAGAACGATCTGCGCGACCAGATCGCGCACAACATTCATAAAGGCGTTCTCAAACAAACGGCGGCGGGAGAGGTAAAGTATTCCTGGCGCGGGATGTTTTATCTCTGGTGCCAGTTTCTGGTCGATCTGGTTCGGTTGTAGTCGCCGTTTTGCCATATCCGGTAGGGCGCGTCACTCTGTGCGCGCGCAGTTGGCTTTGCCCCGCCGACGGCGTGCAGAGGACTGCTCGCCCGCGTTGATGTTCATTTGAACTTGCCTTCGCGACTGTTCGAACGATGATACAATCATGCTGACCGAACGGCAGAGGAGCATTCTTGATTTTATCCAGCGCGAGCAACGCGAGAAAGGAATTACCCCGAGTACGCGTGAAATCCAAAATCATTTCGGATTCGCCAGTCAGACATCGGTAATGCAATACATCACTGCGCTGGAGCGAAAAGGTTTTCTCAATCGGCATGCACGCAAGGCCCGGGCATTAATCACTCCCGCTGTGAAGGTCCGGATTACCGACATTCCGATCTACGGGCAGATCCCGGCGGGCATGTCGGCGTTGACGGAGCAGACGATTGAAGGTCACGTATCGCTCGATGCCCACTCGGCTAACGTGCAAAAAAATCGCGGCACATTTGCCTTGCGGGTCCGCGGCGATTCGATGATCGGTGTGCACATTGTCGATGGTGACATAGTGATCTTGGAAGACGCCAAAGAGGTGCACGATGGCGACATCGTTGCGGCATTGATCGATGGGGAAACGACATTGAAACGTTATGTCGTGGAGCGCGGCCGTCCATATCTCAAAGCCGAAAACCCGCGCTACCCCGATCTGGTTCCGGCGCGGGAACTGAAGATTCAGGGCGTGATGGTATCGCTGGTTCGGAAGCAAGAACGCCGGAAGAAACACTAAAACGGAGATTTCGCGGAGGCGCTAGCCGGGGTCTCTAAATGTTCACTTGAACATATGATTTGGCGTGCCAATTTCTTTGATGGCTATGAGCGAGAAGATCATCGATCTGCGAAACCTGCTTGCGATTCGTTTTCCGCAGGCACCCATGCCGGTGGAAACACGTTTAGTCACGGGTTTAACTGTCTTCGATCAAATCGTTGGCTGCGGTTTGCCCAAAGGAGCCATCACGGAATTAATCAGCTCCCGCAATGGCGCGGGAAGCGCATCGCTTGTTCATGCCCTCATCCATGGCGCGTATCGCAATAACTATTTCGTCGCGCTGATTGATGGGCGCGATTCGTTCGATCCCTGCGCGCTGCCCAATTACATTCTGCACCAGCTGCTTTGGGTGCGTTGCACCAAGGCCGTTGAAGCAGTCAAAGCAGCGGATCTGCTCTTACGCGACGGAAATTTCCCACTGGCAATTCTCGATCTGATTCTCAATTCGCTGGAAGAATTGCGCAAAACTCCGCAAACAACCTGGTATCGCTTGCAACGGTTGGTCGAATCGGTGCCCACAGCATGTCTGGTTCTGACCCACTATGAAATGGTCAGCAGCGCTCAACTGAAGCTCGTTCTCGAAAATTCCTGGAACCTGCAAACTTTAGAAAAACAGGATGCAATTTCTCAACTGCGGATCGCCGTAAAAAGATCCCATTTCAAATCGGTGGTTCCGCCTTTGGTCGCCGCGGCGACCAAAGGCGCGGTAAGCAATGGTCGGTGATGAATTAAATCGATGTTTGCGACGATTTATTTGCCGAACTTTTATTTGCAGGCCGCTATGCGGCATCAGCCGGGGCTTTGTGCAACACCGGTAGCCTTAATCGAAGAACAGGAAAAGAAACCTGTGATCATTCAACTGAACGACGCCGCAGAAAATGCGGGAATCTGCAAAGGAATGACCCCAAGTCAGGCTCTGGCGCGATCTTTACGGGTCGTGATCAAAGTGCGGGCACGCGCCCAGGAAAAATCGATCCAGGAAATTTTGTTTCACTACGCGTTTACCCTCAGCCCATTTGTTGAAGCAACCGCACCGGGTATTTGTACAATTCAATTTACAGATCCCCGCCATCTAAAGGCAAAAGTTGTGCGTGTGATCGAGCAATTGACCGAGTGTGAAATCCGGGCTCAAGCCGGGATTGCTGCTACGCCAGATAGCAGTTTTCTGGCAGCACATCTGGCGCGACCGGTTCTGCAGATCGAGAACCTAAAAGAATTTCTTGCTCCCTTGCCCATAGAAACGCTCGAAACATCTTCGCCGGTTTCTTGATAGAGACATTGCGCGATCTTTAACTGCACCCGCAAGACCGCTGATCAGCGGTTCTTCTTCGGTTTCCCGATCGTTTCAGTTTGCTTCGCAATGAACGACTTCACCCGGGTGTACTCCTTCTGAACGCCGTTGGTGAAACCGTGCGGCCCGTACTCAAACAGCACAACGAAACAAAAAGTTAGAACGACGAATAGAACCAACCAAAAAAGACCGCGCACGAGCCCCATGCAAACAGGCTAACGTGCGCGAACCCGGCGATCAATACCAGGTGGCGGAACGACTACGTCTTGAATGGAATGGCGAAACTGCCAAGCTATGTGGCCATGCGCGTACCGCTGCTCGATCTTAGCGAACAATATCGTGCTCTCGGCGCTCCAATTCGCGAGGCGATCGACGACGTCCTGACAAGCGGCCGTTTCATTCTTGGCCCCAAAGTCGACGCATTCGAGAAGGCGATGTGCGCGTATTGTAATGCGCCGCATGCCGTCGGTGTTTCATCGGGGACCGATGCTTTGCTGGCTATTTCGATGGCGCTTGGAATCGGACGCGGCGATGCCGTTATTACCTCGCCCTACACGTTTTTTGCTACCGCCGGATGTATCGCGCGCGTCGGCGCGCGACCGCTTTTCGCCGACATCGATCCGGGGACGTACAACATTCGGCCGTCTGCGATTCAGGAATGCATCGAGAAAAATTGTCGGCCGGAAGCGGATGGCACGTGGAAAACAGAGAGCGGAGCGAAAGTCCGCGGAGTGGTTCCAGTTCATCTGTTTGGCCTGTGCTGCGAAATGGACGTGCTTTTTGAAGTTGCGGAGCGCTATCGGCTTGATGTGATTGAAGACGCGGCGCAGGCGATTGGAGCCGAATTTCCATTTCGCGAAAGGAGCGCCAAGGCTGGAACGATGGGTGAAGTTGGGCTGTTCAGTTTCTATCCTTCGAAAAATCTCGGAGCTGCTGGTGACGCGGGAATGGTCGTTTGCCAGGACGAAAAGTTGGCGAAAAAGCTGCGCACTTTCAGAGAACACGGCATGGAGCCGCGCTATTTCCATCATCTCATTGGAGGTAATTTTCGCCTGGACGAACTACAGGCGGCAATACTCGCCGTTAAGCTTCCGTATTTGGAAACGTGGGCGGCTGCGCGGCGGGCCGCTGCGGATTTTTACGGCGCAGAAATCGCGCGCGCGGGGTTAACGGAAAAGGTCGCCACGCCCTGTGAACCTTATCGCAAGCGTGGCCTAACGAATCATCACGTTTATCATCAATACGTCATTCGCACACCGATGCGTGACGCTTTGCGCAAACATCTGGGCAAACGCGAAATCGAGACGGCGATTTACTATCCGCTCGGACTGCATGAGCAGAAGTGTTTTAGTTATTTGGGCTACAAAAAGGGTGATTTTCCCGAGACCGAACGCGCGGCCGCCGAAACGCTCGCGCTACCCATTTACCCTGAGATTTCGCGTGACGCACAGCGATACGTGGTTGATGCCATCGCGGAGTTTTATAGCTGACCGTGCGTGTGGCGGGATCACTTGCAAGCCGTGCAGCGCGAGCCTATATGAGTCGCTCGCAGCCGAGCGGGTAGGTACCGAAGTGGCCAAACGGGGCAGACTGTAAATCTGCTGGCTTTACGCCTTCGCTGGTTCGAATCCAGCCCTGCCCAATTTTCATCAAAACGTTGAGGCGTTGTACATGCCTCGTTGCATCGAGGCGTCTTGGGAGCATCTCGACTGGGCACGGCCACACAGCGCCGTGGCTACAAAAAGTAGCTGGGAGCGGGTCCGGGTTTAGTAACCTCTTCGTTGCCCGCCTTCGCGACGGCCACCGTATCCACCACCGCCGTAGCCACGTCCGCTACCGCCGGGGGGTCTCGGCTCTCGCGGGCGCGCCTCATTCACAGTCAATGGCCGGCCCTCAACGGTTTGGCCGTTGAATTTCGAGATGGCGTTTTGAGCGTCCTCCTCGGAACCCATGGTCACGAACGCAAAGCCACGTGATTTGCCGGTGAATTTGTCTTGCATGAGGGTAACTTCCTGCACAGTGCCGGCCTGTGCGAAAAGCTCCTGCAGTTCGTTTTCCGTCGTGTTGAAGGAAAGATTGCCTACGTATAGTTTAGTTCCCATTGAGTTTATTCTGGAAAAGGCCGCCAGGTCACTGTTCCCGCTTATCGGATTTCAAATCGCCACTGAATAAACTCAACTGACAATCCACCAACTTCCAGGCTTCCGTTTCCGGTTCGGCTCACTTGTAAAATGCTTCCCTTAGGAAAGCAATAGAAAATAGCGT
>JBEDUS010000259.1:0-9941 GCA_040414975.1 Candidatus Udaeobacter sp. | reverse complement strand
TGCAACGTTGCGCTACCAGGAATGCAGATTTTCTCGCAGACCAGCCAGCTCGCATCGGCGGAAAGTTTAACTGATGGATCATCAATTTTCTGCGGCGGCGTAACTTCCTGCATCAGAAGGACTTCGTTTTCGTAGCCATAAGTCTCAATGTCGCCCGGATCGATCGTCTTCAGCGGAATTGGCCATTGAATTTCGCCAACCTTCCAGCGAGACGGCAGTTTCCATTTCAATTCTGTGGGAAGACCGGCATCGCCAGAGAACACCCAATAGGTGTGCCACCGCGGAGCCATTCGAAGCAGTAAGCCGACGGTGAATGGTTTTCCCGGAACAATCGCGTTGGTATCAGCCAGAAGCTCGGCTTTGACGAGTTCTTTTCCCTGGTAACTCTGCGCCGGGCTCTGCGACGCCAAAACGAGCACAGACCAGGCAACGATGTACCTCACAACTCGCGATGCCAGTCTCATGTTATTACGTAGCACTCGCCCCACGTCACGGCAATCGGCGATAGGCAGCGCGCGTCACGACTTACGGGACGATAAAAATCTTATCGGTCCAAGGATCTTTAACCTTAGTGCCCGGCGGGAAGCCACTTACATCCACGTATCTTCCTTCCTTATCGAACGGGCTGAAGACATACCCGGGTTTGCCAGGAACTGATTTTCCTGTCGGAAATGCCCCCGACGGAGCAGAAGTGCGCGAGGACAACACGCTGGACGATGACTGTGCTGCCTCTTTGCGACTCGTGCCCATTGTCCGGCTCTGGCCGCCCTCGGCTTCAACTCGCGCTTGTCTTTGCGATGTTGAAACCTTCTCCGGCGGAAGTGACTGGCCGGGACTGGTGACATCCGACGGGACGCTTTCCGTCGACGCGGTTGTATATGACTCGTCGCCTCGCTTTCCCGTGACATAATGAACCGGAGCACTGGCAACGCGGTAGGACTCCACGGCGACGGCTCGCGCCACCTTGTAAGAACCTACCGCTGCGCCCCGGGTAACGTGGTAGGAAGTGGAGGCCACGTTGCGGGATGCCTGACATCCCGCAAGCAAAATCGGCGCAAACATCAAAACTCTCGCAACCCTATTCATTTTCGTTTTCATACAGATGTCTCCCGTTCGCTCTTCGTTCAATGATTTAAGTCCATCCGCATCCCCTTAACATTCGGGATTCGCGCTTCGTCATTCCGATGGACTCGTACCTTTCACGTCGGCGACCCCTTTAACAAAATCCGTAATATCATTCGCGCTAGTCGCCCAGGAGCACATTAGCCGGTAAACATCGGGCTCGATAAATTTGTAAAAACGCCATCCGCGCGCTTGAATGCCGCGCGCGACTTGATCGTTCATCCGCACAAAGACCGCATTTGCCTCCACGGGGAATACAACCTCAATGTTCGCTTTGCGTTGCAGGTCTCGCGCAAGCTGGATTGCCGCGCGATTGGCATGCCGCGCGTTTCGTAGCCACACGTCTCCTGCCAGAAGTCCCAGCCACGACGCAGCCAGAAAGCGCATCTTCGAGCCAAGCTGTCCAGCTTGTTTCACGCGATAGTCGAACTCGTGCGAAACCTCCTTGTCAAAAAATATCACCAATTCGCCAGCCGCCCCCCCATTCTTTGTCCCGCCGAAGCAGAGCACATCAACTCCCGCCTCCCATGTGATCGATTTCGGCGCGCAGCCGAGCGAGGCGACTGCGTTGGCAAAGCGCGCGCCGTCCATGTGCACAAACAATTCATAGGAACGCGCGAGGTCAGCAATTGCCGCGATCTCGTTACGCGTATAAACCGTCCCAAACTCGGTCGCTTGCGCAATGCTGATCGCGGCAGGCTTGTGCGAGTGAACCTCGTTCTGACGCATGAGCAGCGCTTTCGTCTTGCCAATATCGATCTTCCCACCTACGCCGCCGACTAGGAGTAGTTTTGATCCTCCTGTGAACAATTCCGGCGCGCCACACTCGTCGGTCTGAATGTGGGCATTCTCATGGCAGATAATGCTGCGAAACGACTGGCACACTTGCGCAAGTCCCAGCGCATTCGCCGCTGTGCCAGTGAAAACAAAATAGACGTCGCAATCAGTCTCGAAGATTTCACGAACCCAGTCGCAGACGCGCTCCGTCAATCGATCTTCGCCGTACGACGGGGCGTAGTTCGCGTTAGCTTCTTGCAAGGCAGCCCAAAGCTCGGGGCAAAAAGGTGCCGTGTTGTCGCTCGCAAATCCGTGGCGCTCTACGATCATTACCCTGTTTGCTACGCGAGTTTCCCCGCGCGATCAATCAGCACAAAAAGCACAAAAAGAGACTGCCTGACAGATCCGAGCCCTGGGCCTCCGGAATCTGCCAGGCAAATCTCCTCCACTTGCTCCTCAAAATTGCTTGAAGCAATTTCATCCTAGTTTCGAAAGCCAGTCCTAAGGTGAGCGTGTCTCTCAGTAAATTTTTTTTGGTCCGTGAAGTTGCCTGGTTCTGTCTTTTGCTTAACACATGGGGCCGAACTAATTTCGTAAATGAGGTCGCTCCAAGGCGAGATTGAGCAGCGCGGCAGGCGTATCTTTGAGCTGGTTGATAGACATCCTGAGTCCCTTTTGAGCAGAGCCGGATTTTATCAGCGGCTAATGGCCCTCTCGATGCGCGATGAGCAGCTCAAACTCGAACTGTTCCGTTTTGTCGATGTCCTCCCTTCGCTGCGCACATCAGGAGAAATTGTCGAGCACCTCCAAGAATACTTCGCCGATGCGCATGATTCGCGAAGGGTTTCGGAATTTCTGGGCACCGGCATTCGTCTGGCGCGTATCGTTCCGTGGATCAGCGGACCCATCCTGCGTTGGAACGTTTCCGAAATGGCGCGCCAGTTCATCGCCGGACGAAACCCGAACGACGTCATGCGGACATTACGCAAGCGTCGGACCCAAAAGATTGGCTTTACTGTCGATCTTCTGGGAGAAGCAGTCGTTAACGAAATCGAGACCGATGATTATGCGGCGCATTACCTGGATTTGCTCGAAAGTCTCGTGCGTGAAACAAAAGACTGGATCGATCCGCTGGGCAAAAATTCGGACCTTTTCCCGGTTGTAAATCTTTCGGTTAAGATTTCTGCCCTCTATTCGCAAATGAGTCCGGCCGATCCCGCAGACGCAATCGCCCATCTCGCGCCGAAGCTGCGGCCGCTTCTGCGTCGTGCGCGGGAACTGGGCGCCTTCATCAATTTCGACATGGAAAGCTATGCGCACAAAAACGCTACGCTCGAATTGTTCAAAACCATCCTGACCGAGGAAGAGTTTAGAGATTGGCCGCACGCGGGGATTGTCACTCAAGCCTATTTGCGCGATTCTGAAGCGGATTTGCGTGACCTGATTGAGTGGGGTCGCGCGCGGGGCACGCGGTTTGCTGTCCGACTGGTGAAAGGCGCGTATTGGGACTACGAAACAACGAAATCGCGCCAGAACGGCTGGGAATGTCCGGTTTACCTTCAGAAACCAGAGAGTGATGCGAATTTCGAGACGCTCACGCGGTTGCTACTGGAAAATGAATCCGTCGTTACCTCTGCATTTGGGTCGCACAATGTCCGCAGCATCGCGCACGCCCAGGCATTCGCAGAGGAACTCGGGATCGATCGCAGTCGCTTCGAGTTTCAATTGCTCTATGGAATGGCCGGGCCGATCAAGCGCGCGCTCGTGGAAATGGGTTATCGCGTCCGCGAATATTGCCCGGTCGGCGAACTCCTCCCCGGAATGTCTTACCTGGTCCGACGCCTGCTCGAGAACACCTCGAATGAAGGATTTTTGCGTGCCAAATTTTCCGAAAATGCCTCCGCAGAAGAATTGCTGCGCGATCCATGCGAAATTTTGCGCCGGGGCCGAAACGGCGTTCTACCACTATCAAATGCCACTATAAATATGACAACAACCACACCAAAGACACACCCGGGCTTTCCGTATGAAAATGCGCCCTTAACGAACTTTGCCTTGCCGGAGAATCAGGACAAAATGCGGGGTGCGCTGCGCGAACAGCGCAAGCAATTGGGGCGGAGAGTCCCCCTCACCATCAACGGCGAGAAAATTTGGACCGATAAGATGTTTTCCTCGGTCAATCCCAGCCAGCCAGACCAAGTCGTCGGCTACGCCTCGGAAACTGGAATTCCCGAAGCCGAGCGCGCTATGGCGGCAGCGCGCGCGGCATTCGAGAAATGGCGTCGCACTTCGCTTGAAGAACGATGTCAATTACTGGAACGCGCAGGTGAAATTCTCGAGCGCCGTCGATTCGAGCTTTCCGCGCTCGAAATCTTTGAGGTCGGCAAGCCGTGGACTGAGGCGGATGGCGACATTCGCGAAGCCATCGATTTTTGCACCTTCTATGCCCGCCAAATGCGTTTGATGGGCCGCCCGCGGCTCACCCAAAGCGTGCCCGGCGAAGAAAGCTATGAGCATTACTGGCCGCGCGGGGTCGCACTCGTTATCGCGCCTTGGAATTTTCCGATGGCGATCTTGTGCGGCATGGTCAGTGCCGCGCTGGTCACGGGCAACACGGTGATCATGAAACCGTCCGAGCAATCGGTCATCACTGGCGCCATGCTGATGGAAATTTACGAGGAAGCCGGCGTCCCGCCTGGCGTATTGAACTTTCTCAACGGCAAAGGCTCGGTCATCGGCGCGCACATGGTTGATCACAAAGACATTGATTTGATCGCTTTCACAGGGTCGCGCGAGGTGGGGCTGCGGATTTGGGAGAGTGCCGGCAAAACGCTTGAAGGTCAGCGCGAGCTCAAGCGCGTCATCTGCGAGATGGGCGGCAAGAATGCCATGATCGTCGATTCCGACGCCGACCTCGACGAAGCGATTGTCGATTCGATTTATTCTGCATTCGGCTTTCAGGGGCAGAAATGTTCCGCACTCTCCCGACTCATCGTTCTCGAAGAAAACTACGACCGCGTGGTGGAACGTTTGTTCTCCGCCGCCGGCAGCCTGCGGGTCGGCAATCCGGAAGAACCTGGCATCGTGGTAGGGCCTGTGATCGATGAAGCCGCGTACCGCCGCATCCTGGAATACATTGAGATTGGTAAGACCGAGGCGACACTCGCATATCAGGCGAAAGAAGTGCCCCCGCACGGTTATTTCGTTCCGCCTACGATTTTCACCGGAGTGAAACCAAACATGCGGATCGCGCGCGAAGAGATTTTCGGTCCGGTGCTAAGTCTAATTAAGGTGCATGACCTCGATGAAGCGATAGAAGTCGCCAACAGCACCGATTACGCGTTGACCGGCGGCTTTTTCTCCCGCAGCCCGGCCAACATCGATCGTGTCAAAGCGCAGCTGGAAGCCGGTAATGTTTACATCAACCGCCCGTGCACCGGCGCAATCGTCGGCCGTCATCCGTTTGGCGGATTCAAGATGAGCGGCGGCGGCACCAAGGCCGGCGGCGAAGATTATCTGCTGAACTTCCTCATCCCGCGCGTCGTAATAGAAAATGTCACACGCCACGGGCTTGCGCCGGAAAAAACGCCCGAATACCGCGACGAATTTCTCTGGCCAAAGGAGTAACACACACGTCTTGTCTGTGGGACTGGCCGCGCCTCGCCTGCCGCAGCGTTTGGCTAAAAAGGATCGCCGGACGGACTAGACCACAGCAAAATGCTACTGGTCCAGTGGACGGCCCCTGCTCAGCAGTTTCACCACTGTGACTACCATGTAGAGCACCGGCCACGCCGAGGTCAGAACAATCAGCGCAAACACCGCCATTTCCCTGGCACGTTCCCGTGCAGCTTCAATCCGGAATTCGCGTGCCAAATTGTAAAAATTCCTGACTCCGTATCTGTCCTCTCCGTCGTAAGGCGAAAAATAGCTGCCGTGCCAATGGCCGAAGCCAGAATGGAAAAAATAGTCGGTGTGCGGAAATTGCCCCTTACCGCCCGTGGAAGGACTCCTGGGTTTCATAACCAAAACCTCGTGTCGGAACTGCGAACTATGATAACACGTTACAAAAAGGAATCAGCCTGAAAAATAGCCCTTCCCATTGCAGCAAGTCAGCGAAACACTCCCGAGGTGCAAGTCAAAACGACATCCTATCGTGCCGGTAAACTGTTGGTGAGACTGTTGTTTGGCGGACTCACGCGCGTTCGGGTCATCGGCCTCGAAAATACAGATCGCACCGGCGGAATTTTGCTTGCAGCCAATCATATCAGTCACTTCGATCCATTCATTATTTCATTAATGATCCGGCGGAAAATCGACTGGATGACAATGGCGGAATTTTTTCGATCGCCGGTTTTGGGATTCCTTTTGCGCGCAGTCGATGCGTTCCCGTCAGATCGAGATCGTGCGAACCGCAAAACTATCCGGACCGCGATCGAGCGGCTGAGGGAAGGGCACATTGTTGGCCTTTTCCCGGAGGGCGGTATTCGCGACGGCGCGCGATCGCTGCTCGAAGGCGCGCCACTGCGGCCCGGCGCGTCAACGCTCGCGCACATCGCCGGCGTTCCGATTTTGCCCTGCGTCATTCTTGGCAGCGATCGCCTCTATTCGATTAAATGCCAGCTGCCGCTGCGGCGAACGCCAGTATGGATCGCGTTCGGGGACCCAATCTCGCATTTTCCGAACCTGCAAAAATCAGAGGCGCGCGCACGAATCGAATCGGAATTGGCATGCGCGTTCAAAAATCTGTACGCACAACTGCAGCAAACATTTCACCTGACGACGGACGATTTGCCGCACCCACCGCGAGAACGGATGATCGTCAGGGTCGGCGCGACGCCGGGTTCCTACCATGATGGGTATGTCGCTCACGGCGCAAACAAAGGGCACGGGTTTCAGCGCATCTTTGCGAGCGGAGTCGATGGTTTTTTATGTGCATCAATCAATTTCCTTCATACGCGTCACCGACTAAATGGGCATAGCCGCCAGCAGATAAACCGCTACGTGGAGGAGTGCGAGCGGCTCACGGCCCAAGAATATTATGCCGCACCGCATGATGAGAATCTTGCTGAAGCATTAGCAAACGGTCGCACAACCATCGCCTGGCGCAGCCCGATTGAGAGCCAATTTCCGGTCAATAATGTCGCTCGCACAGATTTCTTTGCATCCGAGCGCAGCCGGAATGCACCAACGGTTTTCATTTTGCATGCACTGATGTCTGCGAGCCTGGCGGGCTATCGCCGTTGCGCAGAGCGGTTCAATAGTCTTGGCTGGAACGCATGCTTCATTCACCTGCCATACCATTATTCGCGTGTTCCGCCCGGCTATTGGAACGGTGAACTTGCAATTACCTGCGATCTGATTCGCAACGCAGAAGGGTTGCGACAGGGTGTAATGGAGCTGCGCCAATTGATGCACGCATTGCGTGAACGCGGCTCTCTCGAATTCGGTGTGCTCGCCACCAGTTATGGCGGATGGATCGGTGCGTTGCTTGCAATGGTTGAACGCGACCTGCGTTTTGTTGCCTTGATGGCTCCGATCGTTGACCTCGACCATGCGATCTGGGAGAGCCCAGCAGCGCGATTCATTCGCCGCGAACTGCGTCGGGCAAATATCGAGCCGTCGCTCATCGCCCGACACTTCCATCTGAGCTCACCGATTCATAACGTGCCGAGATGTGAAGCGGCCCGCGTATTGTTTGTTGCTGGTGAATTCGATGCGATTGCCCCTTTTGAACAGATCGAGGCGATCCAGCAAAAGTGGGATGGTTCGGAACTGTTACGCGTACGACAAGGCCATTTTGGGTACCGCATGTTGCCCGACACGTTGGCTCGATTGAACGAGCGTGGAGATTTGTAGTCACCGATTTTGTCCGCGCCGTAAGTGAATGTTGTAGCCGCGGTGCTGTGTCGCCGTGTTCGAGCGAGCGAAATTGCCTCAACACGCCTCGCCGCAGCAAGGCGGCTACAACTGTAGCGTCGTCTGAGCAATACTCATTTTATTCCAAGAAATTCCAGACTCGGTCCAAGATCGCGAAACGCGGCTTCCGCGAGAACATTGTGGCCTTCGGCAGAAGCATGCCAGCCATCGATCGGGTGCAGTAGTTCCACTCGACTCAGGTCAGCTGTTGCCAAGGAATCCGAGTATTGCAATTGAACGTTGGAATTGTCAGCAAGTTCGCCGTTCAATTCATTCACCATCGCACGCAACTTCTCATTCACCATCCCTGCAAGGCGAATCAGATTGGAGCGGTAAGCCGGCCGGAAGGATGTGAAATATTTATAAGTCGTCTCCAGATGCGGGTAGCGAGATCGGTCATTCGCGCACAGGCGTTCCGCGATTCCGCGCCCTCGAAAGTATGAGTCGAAATTGACAAGGCCATACACCAAGACCGCAACCCGGTGATACTGCGTGCTGGCGTGATCGATCAGCCGGCGCATCTGTCGCGCGAAACTTTCTCGGAAACACCGGCTGAGTTGTCGTAAGTGGTTCTCAGGTTGCTCAAGCCCCGCGGGAACGCAGCGCCACGCCCAATCGACATTGTTGTGCCCGATCGAAATGAGAATCAAATCAGGAAAGCGTTTCATGGCCAGCAAGTCGCCAATTTGGCCGGAGAAATTGCGCGTCCGAAGAATTCTTCGGAAAAAATTCTGCCGTTGGCCTTCGTGATCGACGAGGGCGCCGATGCCCGCGCATTCAATTGCAACAAATGGAGTGAACTCCTCCAGTCTCTTCGAGACGCTCTGAATGCCTGACGACGGTGCCGGGTTAGTGTCGAGAAACCAGTTATTCCCGCGGCAAGTGTGTACGCGCCAAAAGGTACCCCAGATCGATGAGATATGAACTCCCATGCAGGCGCTGTCACCGACCATTGCGACATGTGGCAGCCGGGTAATCAGCTCAGATTGTGAAATCTCACCATTCCGATAGGCCAGGTAATCAGAATGAAAACGACAGGCTGGATCACCAATCCGCTGCAGAAAATTTGCGCTGATAACCTGAACAGGTTTCCACATGAATTCCATTAGTTGAAACAAAATTCGGCATTGTTGAAGCTTTAATCCAACCAATCCATCGCTTCGAGCAGACGACGAAATTCGGGATTGTCCGCCGAGAGTGCAGGCAACCATTCACCAATTGGTTCGCGTTTCCACCACGCTTTCTCGCCGACGGGCGCGAATTGATAACGATAGAGTCGCGCCCGAATGTAATGAGGTGGCATGTCCGGGAACGGATTGTTTGCGAGGAGCGACAACGTGCCAGAATCATTGTGCAGAAGTCTCCAAACGAAATGTAACGTCCACGGGTATTCCTCGGGTGAAGCCATCGCAGCGAACCAAATTTGCCAGTCAATTCGCGGTTGATACGGCGCGACGAACGGCGGCCGCCGGTTTGGGTCGCCCGGCTTGGCTTTAAACTCGTATTCCTTCCACTTCGTCTCCCCGGTGATGACTGGATCTTGAGTGCCTTCGAAAATGATCTCGTCACGTTCACGTCCGACCGTACCGAATGCTCCATAGGTATTCACAAGATCGAGCGGATCGTAGGAATAATTCATCAACTGTCGTCCCGAAACGAGATTGAGCACTGGCGCGACGCTTAGATAGACAACCAGGATCGACAACGCGATCGCGATCGTGTTGTTGATGCGCGACGGTTCCGATTCCTCCGCGGCGCGTTTGGCGCGTCTGACCAATGCCCTCGGCAGAAAACGGCGCAGGAACGTATCGTCAAAGCAGGCCAGGAACGGAACGATCGTCAGGTAATTCAGGAACGAAAGATTGCCACTGATGATGAGAAAGATTTGAAATGTGACGAGCAACACGCCCGCGACGTGCCGCACGTGCCGCGGGCCGAACGAAAACCACGGCACAATGAGTTCGGCAAAATGGTTCCATGCGGTCCCAAATTTGTGGAACCAGAGTGGGGCAAAGTGAAGGTAGCGACTAACGGGACTTGGGATCGGCTGGGTCTCGTAGTGATAGTAGAGGCAAGTAAGATCGCGCCAGCACGGGTCGCCGCGCAGTTTGATCAAGCCAGCACCA
>JBEDUS010000258.1:0-11305 GCA_040414975.1 Candidatus Udaeobacter sp. | reverse complement strand
ATCCGGAAGAAACGGCCGGCGCCTTTGTCGCGGCGATGCAGCAAATCGATGGACCGACCTTTCTCGCGCTCACACGCCAGACTGTTCCGATATTGAACGACATCGACGTAAAGGTCCGTCACGAAGGAGTGTTGCGCGGTGGTTACATTGCGAGAAAAGAGAAAGGGAAACTCGATCTAATCATCATGTCGTGCGGGAGCGAATTGCAGCATGCGATTGCGGCAGCGCAACAACTCGGCGACGGCGTGCGCGTTGTCTCCCTGCCGTGCTTCGAGCGTTTCGATCGTCAGCCGCAAGAATACCGGGAGCAGATTTTGCCCAACGAATGCCGGAAACGCGTCGCAATCGAAGCTGGAGTGACCCAGATTTGGTATCAATACGTCGGACTCGATGGGAAAGTCGTCGGGCTACATCAATTCGGCTTGAGTGCGCCCGGCCCCGAAGTGATGAAGGAACGCGGAATTGACGCGCAGCACGTCATCGATGCGGCGAAATCACTGCTCAATCGTTAATTGGTTGGAGCATTGAACCGTTAAACCGGATTGATTATCGGACCTCTTCAACGCTTTAACGTTTCAACGGTTCAACGGTTCAACGATTTCTAAAACGCTTCTTCCGGCTCTTCCACGTTGCGCGCGCGAGTTTCGAATCGGGTAAACTCTTTCAGGAACGTCAGCGGAATCTCACCGACCGGACCATTGCGCTGCTTTGCAATGATTAATTCGGCTTCGCCGGCTTTTTCTGCGCGCGCTTCTTCGTCCTCCTCGTAAATCTCCGGCCTGACAAGTAATCCGACCAGATCCGCGTCCTGTTCGATGGATCCGGATTCGCGCAGATCGCTCAAACGTGGCTTGCCCCCGGAGCGTTGCTCGGGTTGGCGATTCAACTGCGCGACTACGATGACCGGAATTTTCAATTCCTTGGCCAAACCTTTGAGTCCCGCGGAAATTTCGGAGATTTCCAATTGGCGATTGTCCTGCGCCCGGCGTGACGTGGATCTTAGCAGCTGCAAGTAATCGACAATGATAAGTTGCACGTCCTGTTGCGCTTTGAGGCGGCGCGCTTTCGCACGCAACTCAAGAATTGTCAGGCTTGCACTGTCGTCGATGAAAATTTTTGCTTCTGCGAGTTTTGAAGCGGCTGCAGTCAAGCTCGGGAAATCACGCTCGCCGAGAAAACCGTCGCGGACTTTCTGAAGGTTCACACGTGCTCGCGAACAAAGCAGCCGTTGCACAAGTTGCTGACTGCTCATTTCCAGGCTGAAAACGCCGACTGGCAGCTTCTCATTGATCGCAACGTGTTCGGCGATATTCATGGTGAGCGCTGTCTTTCCCATGCTCGGACGCGCGGCAATCACGATCATTTCCGCTGGATGCAGGCCGCTCGTCATCCGATCGAATTCGACGAAGCCGCTGGAGATGCCGGTGATACCGCCTTTGCGCTCGTAGAGTTTTTCGATCGCCTCGATCGCCTCCATTACCTGGTCTTTCATCGAGAGCAGCTGGCCTTTGAAGCGGTCTTCGCCCACGGCGAAAATGCGCTGTTCTACTTCGTCGAGAAGATTGCTCACTTCGTCCTGTTCCTCGTAGGCGCGCCGGACGCCTTCGGTCGCGGCCGAAATGATCTCGCGCAGAATGTATTTATCGCGAACGATCTCGAGGTAGTACTCAATATTCGCGGATGTCGGAACGAAGGTGAACAAGCTGGTTACGAATGCCGCGCCGCCCACGCTGTCGAGAAGGTTTCGGTCACGCAAGACTTGCGTGAAGGTGATCAGATCGATCGCCTGTCCAGCATTCCAAAGATCGACAAGGACACTATAAATCGTCTGGTGGGCCGGGACATAGAAATACTGCTCATTAATTTTTTCGACACATTCCGCGATGGCTTGCCGCGGCGAAAGCAGCATTGACCCGAGAACGCCTTGCTCCGCCTCGACGCTATGCGGCGGGGGGCGGTGAATATCCTGCGCAGAACCTGTGGGAGAAATGGGGACAACGTTTTCGCCGCTTCGTGCCGCCGAACCTCGGCCAGCGCCATTTCCCGCTTTACGAGGCTTCTCTCCTGTCCATGCGGACGATTGAGTCGCCATTTATTCGGTTTCTTTTTTTTCTTCTTTTTTTCTGCGGAAAAATCGATGTTTCTTTTTCTTATCAGGCTCCTCGGTCGCAGCGTCCTCGGCCCCGGTCGCGCGCTCGCGAGGTTCTTCTGCGGATTTCACCTGAAAAACAAGCTGCGCAGTTACATCGTGATGCAACTTGATCGCGACGTTGTGCTCGCCGGTATCTTTGATCGGGCGCTCGAGAACAATTTTATGCCGGTCAATCTCCGCGCCGAGTTCGTTTTTGATCCGGTTCATAATATCCTGCGCGGTGACGGACCCAAACGCCTTGCCTGTCTCGCCGGTTTCCAGCGTGAAGATAAACCGCGCCTTGCCAATTCGACGCCCCAGTTCATCGGCCTCGTTCAGTTCGCGCGCTTCACGTTCGGCGCGCTTTTGTTTCAGCGCATCGAGTTGGCGTAAAGCGCCGGGAGTGACCTCATATGCCTTTCCGTGCGGCAAGAGATAATTGCGCGCGTACCCGCGACGCACCTTGACTAAATCAGCCTCAGCACCCAGGCCGAGAACATTTTCGGTTAAAATAACTTGAGTCAAAGGCATATCGATTTTTTCTAAAGCACGCTAAGAATTTTTCAACTGTGAAACGCCTCCGGGGGTGTCGAGTGTAAAATTCACTTGGCCATTGTCAATGCGAGAATGAAAAATTTCACAAAAAACTCTCGCAATTGCTAAAGCTATCGATTGTCAATCACACGCGAATGAAGCAACAAGCGCGCTTCGCGCTGCCTCAGATCATCCCCAGCTTCATTCGGCCCGCTTCGCTGATCATGTTTTGATTCCACGGCGGATCCCAGACGAGCTGCACGTCGGCTTCATCCACGCCGTCAATGCTTAAGATCTTGCTTTGCGCATCGTGCGCGATGGCTGGTCCCATGCCACATCCTGGCGCAGTGAGGGTCATCTTCACCTCCACGCGCGTGCCGCCGCCATCTTGTTTGATTAAACGGCAATCGTAAACCAGCCCAAGATCAACAATATTGACCGGGATTTCCGGATCGTAACATTGACGAAGCTGATTCCAAACGTCGTCCTCTGAAACCTCGCCGTTTGTTGCGCATGCCGGCTTTTGAGTTGGTTGTGGCTTCGGCTTTTCCAAGCCCAAAGCATCGAGATCTTTCTCAGTTATTTGCGCCAGGCCCTGATACGTGGCGATCGTATAGCTCCCACCCAGGCTCTGCGTAATCACTCCCGGAGTTCCAGCTGGAATCGTTGTCTTTTGCCCGCTCGGAATCTGGATTGCCTCGCAATCGCGACTCAACGTGAATTCAGTGTTTTCGTACATGGCTTTTTCTCTTGTGCTATTCCGAGCGAAGTCGAGGAATCTCAGGACTGCTTAGAAGCGATACCTTCTCTCGCTGCTCGGAAGGATTTCGAATCTACTGTATCACAAATGAGCAGAATCACGAATAGCAGCCGCATCGAATCGTGAGTCGTTAGAGACCTCGAGAGATTCCTCGACGCCGCTGCGCTCCGCTCGGAATCACAAGTCACAGGTCGGCCTAATACACATCGCGTTTGTAGCGCTTGTCGCTCTTGAGCTTCTCAACGTATTCGTTGGCCTGATCGAGACTTTTGCCGCCCTCTTCCTGTACAATTTTGCGAAGCATCGCATCGACGTCCTTGGCCATTCGCTTCGCGTCGCCGCATACGAAAAAGTGCGCGCCTTCGCCGTCGATCCATTTCCAAATCTCCGCGGCATTTTCCTGCATCTTGTGCTGGACGTAAACCTTCTCAGCTTGATCACGTGACCAAGCGCAATCGAGCCGTGTGAGAAGCCCTTCGTTCTTGAAGGCCTCGAATTCTTCGCCGTAAGCGAAATCGCACCTTTGATGCTGCGAGCCAAAAAAGAGCCAATTCTTTCCGTTCGCGCCAGTCGCCTTTCGTTCCTGCAAATACGCGCGAAACGGCGCCACCCCGGTCCCCGGCCCTATCATGATGATTGGAATGTCCGGACTTTCTGGCAGATGAAAATGTTTCGCCACGCTGGGGTAGACCGGTACCGGCACGTTATCGGCGCGCTCCGCAAGAAAAGATGAGCAAACTCCTTTGCGATGGCGGCCGTGACTTTCATAGCGCACCACGTCCACGATAAAGTGAACCTGTTCTGGATAGGCCTTTAAACTCGAGGCCACTGAATAAAGGCGAGGCTGCAGTTTGGTCAGCAAACCGACAAATTCCCCCGGTGTGAAACGGGCGGAAGGATGTTCAATTAGAAAATCGGTTACTTCCATTCCCCAGAGGTACGTCTGGAGGTCCTGTTTGCGATCTTGAGCGAGAAGATAATGCAGGGTTGGCGCAGCGCTGGCGCGGTGAGCGATGGCTTTCAAAAACTTTGGTGTAGGCTGGGTAATACTGTAATCGCGCAGCAACGCTTCGCGGAACGTCACTGGGGCCCCTTTCGGGCGAGGGACATGTTCGTTCCCGGTTGCCCCGAGCGTCTGTATGATCTCGCCGACGAGCTGAGGATCATTGGTCGGACACACTGCAAGCGAATCGCCAACTTCAAAACTCAATCCCCATCCGGTCAGGTCGAGTTCAAAATGGCGCGTATCCTTTTCCGATTCCGGTCCACTCAGGCGGCGATTGACCAGAAGTCTAGCGGGAAACGGGTTTCTCCGCGAATACGGAGCAGCGGCAACGGAAGCTTCAGCATGCATGAGAGTTTTGTAGCGGCGATCTTCGGTCGTCGCAAATTTTCATCCGTCGTTTCCGATCGCGAGTGTCGGGCAAACGTCCATGGCACGCTGCGCGGCGGCTGTCTCCTCCGGTGTTTCGGGCTGTTTAAGAAAATGAACGGCAGTCTCGTCGCTGTTGTAGGTCAAAAGATTCGGTGCTTCTTCGAGGCAGAGACGGCACAACGCGCAGCTGGTATCCACATACCACTGACCAGTCGCGTTCTCCGGCTGTTTACTCAGTTTGTCTGCCACAATTCAAGCAAAACCAAGATGGAGAATGCGAAAGGAGCGGCCGCAATTTCAACGGGTGCGAGCAGTAATTCCGGATTTTCGTTTGTTGCGGCGTGCTTTTTTTGACGAGTCTGATCCAAGCGCGATTGCGAAATCCACCTGCCGTTTGAAAGCGTCAACCCGGACAACAAACACAGATAACTCGTCGCCGACACTAAATCGTTTCCTCGACCGCCTCCCAATAAGTTGCCGCCGAGCTGGCTCAAACAGATAAAAGTCGTCCATCAATGAGGAGACGTGGATTAGACCGGTCACGAGGGCATCCGGCAGTTCCACCATCAACCCATAATTCCGGACGTCGACGATAGTGGCGCGAAAAATCTGGGGATTGCGCGCATCGAGCTGGCGTTGAAAAAACTCAAGTTTCTTCATCTGGATAGAATCGGCCTCCGCATCGGCTGCGGTTCGTTCCGTAGCTGAAATGTGCTCGGCGATCGAAGCGACCTCCGCCATTCTCGGATGGTAGGGCGTGTCACTTCGTGACCGCCGTTCCGTAGTTCGGGAGGGGGCGGACGGCAACGGAGTGCCGTCCTTACCTAGCGCGCGGTGCACAACCAAGTCGGCGTAACGCCGGATGGGACTGGTGAAATGTAAATAATTTGCCTTGGCCAAGCCGTAATGGCCGAGCGGCTCTGGAGAGTAACGGGCGCGTTTCAAACTTTTAAGCAAGGCGATCTTCAGCGCTTGCTCTTCCGGCTTTCCACGGACTGACGCGAGCAATCGCTGCAGCTCAGCGCGATGAGTCAGATCGCCAACCGTGTAACCAAAGCCGAGAACGAATTCGCGGTACTCTGCCAATTTTTCCGGATCTGGATTTTCGTGGATGCGATAGATGGTCGGAATCGCGCGCTTTTTCAGTTCGCGCGCAACAGACTCGTTAGCAGCCAGCATGAATTCTTCGATTAACTGGTGCGATTCATCATTCTCAACGCGTTCCAACTTTACGGGGCGCCCATCTTTATCGACCCAGACTTTTGCCTCTGGAAAATCGAGATCCAGGGCGCCATGCTCGAATCGCTTCCGGCGCAACAACGCAGCGAGTTCCCAGGCAAGGCGGAGCCGTTCACCCAACTGATCGGCAGGTGGCGCGCTGAGAATCGCGAATGCCTGTTTGTACGTCAGCCGGTGTGCACTCCGAATCACGCTGCGTGCAAAGCGCGCGCCCCTCGGCGCACCACGTTTGTCGAAATCGATAAATACTGAATGCGTCAGCCGATCGACTCCGGGATTGAGACTGCAAACGCCGTTGCTCAGTCGCTCCGGTAACATTGGGATCACGCGGTCGGGCAAATAAACGCTATTTCCGCGCCGTCGCGCTTCTCGGTCCAGCGGACTGTCCTGCTCCACGTAAGCGGCGACGTCAGCAATGTGGACGCCTAGGCGCCAACTACTCCCGATCTTCTCAACGTGAATTGCGTCGTCGAAATCGCGCGCATCATCGGGATCGATGGTGACGATGAATTCTCCGCGCAAATCTTCGCGTCCGTCGAGTCGCCCCGCATCAACTGTCTCGGGAATATCCTTCGCCTGCTCCAGAACATCTCTCGGAAATTCCGTTGGCAGGTGATATTTCCGGATGATCGACAGCACGTCGATACCTGGAGCGGAAGCCGGGCCGAGCACTTCGATGATTTCGCCTTCGGGATTAACGTGGCGCGATTCCCACGCCTCCAGGCGAACGACAACTTTATCGCCGATCTTCCCTGTAGCGGCGGTCTGCGACCGCTGATCGACGGCGGCTACTTCGCCTACATAAACGTCATGCACGATGCGCGGATCATCCGGGACGACATAAAAAAAGTTCCGCGAACGCTGGAGAGTACCGACAATCGTATCGTGAGCGCGTTCCAGAATTCGAATGACGCGCCCTTCGCGCCGTCCTTTGATGCGTGCATAAGGTTCATCCCGCGATATGCGGGCAACCACACGGTCACCATGCATGGCTGTTCCAGTGTTTTCCGCTGCGATGAAAACATCCGGGACGCCCGGCGTGTCTGGTGTGAGAAAACCGTAGCCGGCCTGATGAATGGCCAGTTTGCCAGTCACCAGGTCAGCTTCGGCCGGCAGAACATATCGATTCTTCCGGATGCGAGCGATCTCGCCTGCGCGCTCGAGCTCGCGCAACCTTTTGCGCAACGCAACGCGTCCGGTGCTCGTCAGCCCAAGCTTGCGCGCGATGTCAATTCTGTTGAGTGGCCTGTAATCTTTCCGCGCCAGCAGGCCCAGAATTTGTTCTCGAATATTACGTCCGTTCGAAGCCATGTAAGCGAAACAATACTGCCGGGTTTTGTCGACTTAACGCGATTTCAACCCGAGGTCGAGTAATGCAAAGAGCGATTATTGCTGGAGCACTGGCGATTACACTGATGGCGGTCGCCTCTTTTGCCGCAGGAGGAGCCAAGATGAAGATCACAAGTTCCGCGTTTCAAGAAGGCGCGAATATTCCATCAAAATTTTCATGTGATGGAGCGAACACCAGCCCAGCTCTGCAAATTGCGGAGGTTCCGTCAGGGGCAAAAAGCCTCGCCTTGATCGTGGACGATCCGGACGCTCCGAGTGGTCTGTTCACGCATTGGGCCGTTTGGAACATATCTCCCCAGACCAACGCGATCGCAGAAGGGAGCGCGCCGAAAGGGGTACATGGAACTAATGACTTCGGCAAATCGGGTTACGGCGGACCATGTCCACCTTCTGGCACACATCGCTACTACTTTAAGGTTTTCGCGCTTGATCGTGAGCTGAATTTGCCGTCCGGCGCGAAACGGAGCCAGTTGGACTCGGCAATGAAAGGGCATGTTGTTGCGCAAGGCGAATTGATGGGGCGCTATTCTCGGAAAAAATGACATCGTACCACGGCATGGGACTGCCGTGATCAGAGCCACCGCAGAAAAGACGCCTCGACGCAGCGACGTGGCTAGAGCTTTTTCGAATAATCAAGGTTGGGTGATAGTCTCACCCATGATGGGTGGGAGACTTTGGAAAATCGGCGAGCGGATTTTCGATCTCTCCCGACAGGGGCTGATCATGGGCGTATTGAATGTCACTCCAGATTCATTTTCCGACGGCGGAAACTTCTTCGATGCGGAAAATGCAGTGGAGCACGGCATGAGGATGGCAGCGGAAGGCGCGCACATTGTGGATGTGGGCGGCGAATCCACGCGACCGGGCGCCGAAGCTGTCGCCGCCGAGGAAGAATTACGCCGTGTGATTCCGGTGATCGAACAATTGCGCAGAAAAAGCGACGTGATTATTTCGATTGATACATCGAAGGCAGAGGTGGCGCACGACGCGATTCGGGCGGGAGCTTCGATTGTGAACGATATTACCGGGGGACGAGGCGATGAGAAAATGATGCCACTGATCGCCGAAACCAAATCAGCTTTCATCATCATGCATATGCAGGGAACTCCGCAGACGATGCAGATTGCGCCGCAATACACCAACGTTGTCTCACAAGTCGCTGATTTTTTTTTACAACAATATGGGCGCGCCATAGTTTATACTATTGAACCCATGGCGATTGCGTTTGATCCGGGCATTGGTTTCGGGAAAACGCTTGAGCACAACCTCGAGTTGCTCGCCCAGCTAGAGCGGCTTCGCGTGTATGATCGACCAATAGTGATTGGCGTTTCCCGAAAATCGTTCCTGGGCAAACTGATCAACTCGACGCAGGTTAGTGATCGGCTGGCGCCCGCGGTGGCGCTGACTTCGCTCCTGCGTGCGCGCGGCGCGGACGTGCTTCGCGTTCATGATGTCAAAGAAAATGTAAATGCGTTAAAGGTAACGGACACGATTCTTCAGAGGCCAAAATGATTCATCAGCTTGTCGATTTCTGGTTCCGCGGGTGGCGAAGCCTGGTTGAAATCCTTCTGCTCACCGTGGCGATTTATTACGGTTACCTTTATTTCCGGGGGACGCGGGGCGCGAAGGTGCTGACCGGACTGGCAATCGTCTTTTTGACGCTGACCCTGATTTCGACGCTGCTCAACTTGGTGGTGATCGGATGGATCGTACGAAGCTTTTCGGTTTTTCTTGCAGTCGCGCTGGTTGTGATTTTTCAGCCGGAGTTAAGACGCGGGTTGGCCGCACTGGGCGGACATCCCATTTTCTCGCTGACGAGCGAAAAGCGGGAAACGGTCCACGATCTGGCCGAGGCGGTCATGCAACTGGCAAATAAGCAGTTTGGCGCCCTCATCGCCATCGAGCGCGACACGTCGATTCGCGTTTACGAGGAAACGGGCGTAACGATCGACGGAGATTTTTCCGTCGAACTTATCCTCACTATCTTTCATCCAAAGGCCGCACTGCACGACGGCGGAGTGATCATCCGCAACGGAAGAGTCGCCGCAGCAGCCTGTATTTTTCCGGTGAGCCAGCGTGAAACGCTCGACCGGAGCCTGGGATTACGTCATCGTGCCGGACTCGGGATTACTGAGGAATCGGACGCAGTGGCGGTAGTCGTTTCTGAAGAAACGGGTGGTATCTCCATTTGTCATCGGCGTCGAATTGAGCACAATTTTACTCCGGAGACGTTTCGCCAACGGATCGCAGAGATCTTGTTGCACAGTAAATATGAAGAGACTGATTCTGAAAAACTGGCGCGCGAAGTTGATCTCCCTCCTGCTCGCGACAACGCTTTGGTACCTGATCAAAAAGAACGTAGCGACGACGCCTTCGCCCTCTGACAGGCCGTATCCCGTGCACATCACCGAACCGCGCTGAAGAATTACCTAGCGCAAAAAACGAGACAGATTCTCTTCTTCCCAGCGACGGGCACGCCGGTATCCCGGGAATGCGCGCTCACGACGGTTGAATTCTTCCGTGTGAACCCGCCGGCGACCACGGGAAAGCCTCTCGTCCGGCACCACTGAGTGGAGCATCTCGTGATAAACCACGTATCGCAGAAACCAAGGCGGCACAAACGGCTGGTCCAGCGCCCGATTGATTCGAATAACACGATCCTGCTCCTGAATTGTGCCAAAGATGAAATATTCCTTGGGCCGATGCTTTCGCCGACGGCCCCACATCACTTTGTAGCCACGAACCCGCCCCCGAAAATACCGCTTGTTCAAATCATCAAATATCGGGCGCAGATCGAAATGCGTCCCCTCGTCAAGCAGGTTCAACTGCCGTTGCATCGGCAGTTTAGGATGCGCGAGCTTTCGTTTCGTCTTTTTCTCTGTTTTTTTATTCTTAGCCATTTGATCTTCCGTCGAAAACGAACAGAACTCGAGCTTAGTTTAACGGCCCTCAAATCTGGAGACAAGTGAAGCACCAATATTTGCAGAAAATTTTTCAATTGGCTTAAAATCAATAGGTTATGTGAATAGCCTCAAACTGCTGGGAAGCCCAACTTAATTCCTACATCGTCTGGCCTTTAGCAGAAAATCGCGCGCGATTGTACCAGCCCGAATCCCGCCGCATTTGCGATCGAAATCCGGCGAAACTTTTTGAATTGCGGAAAGAATAATCGAAATCGAAAAGCCGCACCTCAATCTTTGCGAAGATGGCAATGCGCGTATAATTATTGTCAGTTCCCTGTGGGGTTCGGGAGATTTAATCTGGTTCAAATCGGATGACGCCATTTCTTCGAAAATTGCTCGGCCAAAACTGGCTTCTGTTGTTGACCATGCTCGCGCTCGCCATCTTTGGAGTGGTGGCGATTTACAGCGCCACGTCGACGCGCACCGACTCGTATGCAGCGGATTTCTGGCGAAAGCAGGCAAACTGGGTGGTCGTCGGCGTCTTCGCTTTTATGCTAACAAGCTTGATTCACTACCGCTGGATTCGCTGGGGCGCACTGCCGATGTATCTGGCTGGCATCGTCTTTTTAATCCTGACGAAATTCATGGGCACGAAGGTTTACGGCGCGCGCAGTTGGCTACATCTGGGGCCGCTCAATTTTCAGCCAGCACAGCTTGCAGTTGTCGCGGGAATCATGGTTTTGGCGTTGTTCCTGACGCAATTTCGCGAAATGCATCCGATGTTGCGGTTGCTGCTCTGCGGAGCGATTGCCGCGGCGCCATGCTTGCTCATTCTGATGCAACCGGATCTGGGTGAGGTTATCATCTGGGTGCCGGTACTCCTCGCGCTGCTATTCGTTGGTGGTCTCCCGCTACGATATCTGATCTGCATCATCCTCATCGGGATCGCTTTTATCCCCATCGCCATAAATTTCGGTTTGAAACCGTATCAGCAGCAGCGAATCACGGCGTTT
>JBEDUS010000257.1:0-16522 GCA_040414975.1 Candidatus Udaeobacter sp. | reverse complement strand
CTAGAACATTTCATCATTCCGGATCGTGTGACCATCGGTGGAATTGTTGCGGGTGTCGTGTGCAGCGTGGCAGCGCCAGCTTTAATGGAGACAAATTTGCGGATCGCTGCATTCGTCCGTTCCCTCCTCGCTGCTGCCCTCGGTTACGTAATTTTGTTGATTGTTCTTGAAGCGGGCAAAATCGCCTTTGGAAGAAAACGAATCCAATTCGACGCTCCAACATCCTTTACCTGGACGAAACGCGGCGATGACGCCGACCTTGTCGTCGGTGTCGAAGAAAGCCTGTGGAGCGAGTATTTCGCTAGGGAAAGAGATCGATTATTGCTTGGCTGCGATGAGGCCAGGATCGACCACCATACGTATGGGAATGTGACGCTCGATTTTCGCTATGATCGGGTCACGGCTGAAGGCCGCGTGTATATCCTCGATGATGTGACGCAGATCTCCGGCGTGGCACGCGAACTTGTGATTCCCCGCGAGGCAATGGGCCGGGGCGACTTGAAATTTCTCGCTGCGATCGGCGCGTTTCTTGGTTGGCGCGCCGTGCTGTTTAGTCTTTTCGCGGGGTCGCTTCTCGGTTCGATTATTGGCCTGATTACGCTGGTCGTCGGAAAACGGGTCTGGTCAGCAAAGTTGCCGTTTGGACCTTACCTGGCGTTTGGTGCGCTAAGCTGGATGTTTTTTGGCGATGTGTTTTTGCGCTGGTATACGGGGCTCGTAACCCCTTAGCCGGAGCCAAGCGCGATTAAGTCCATGCTTAAGCAGTTTGGTCATTGGTTCACTGCCAATCGTGCAGAGGGCTGGTGTGCGGGTTGGGTTATTGTCTTGCGCAGCATTAACCCCAGATTAATCAGTTCACATTTCCCCCAACGGCACAAGCCGCGCCAAATCTGGCTGCGAACCCGCGTGTCCGGAACAAATCCATCATAGAGGTCGCGCCAGCCTGCATTTCTCTTTCCATAGTACCCGGTCGCCCATCTACGCTTCGCCAATGCTACGAGACGCCGGTTATAAAAAGCCATCGTGTTTCTGGCAAATCTGCCGCCGATGCCTCCGAAAGGCAGGCTACCAAATGCACATTCTGGATCGCGATAAATTGCGCGGATCAAACCGAGATAATAGCTGCTTACATCCAGTAAAAGGGCCGCAGACATTAAATCGGCATCACCCATGTAATAATATTTGTCCTTGTATAGACTTTCGAACCAGTAACGATACGTGATTGGGTACTGCTCGTTGTAGTAACGAAGCCGATCGCTCACATCTTTGCCCGCTAAACTGTCTGCCAGCAAATTGGCCACGTAGTATGAAGTATACGAACAAAAATCGAGACCCGGACTGTAAAGCGGATCGATGAATCCAGCGGCATCGCCCACTGCGGCCCAGCCGTCACCGCAAACCTTCTCGCTGTGATATGGCAACATCGACAAGGCGTGCACATCGCCTTCGATGAGCTTTGCAGCCCCGAAGATCTCGCGACCAACCGGATTCCCCCGGATGTGCGCGTGCAGTCGATGGCCCAGGTTTGGTCCGTCGGGGAGCTTGAAAATGCGGTTGTCGTACACGATACCCGCGCTGACATCACCCCCACGCAACGGAATGATCCAAACCCACCAACCGCGTCCGAACAGATGGTTCGTGGCCCATTCGCGTGGGGTGCGACAAAGGTTGGCATAATCGGGAAAACGCTCGCGCCAATCGTAACTATCCCACTCCTTCACGTCAGTGAACCGCGCCCAGACAGCGTTAATCGGATGCTCGGTGTTTGGACGAAAATGCCCAAGTTTTCTGGCGAACATGGTGGCCCGGCCCGTGGCGTCGACGATCCAGCGAGTGCGGACAGTGCGTTCGCGCGACTCTGGAGAGGCTTGACCCTTATCTGGAAGATCGACAATCGCGCTAATCGTTTGTCCAGTCGTGCCATTCAATTCGCAAGTTGTTACCTTTGCCGGCCGCCAAAGGTCGCAGCCTGACTGCACGGCGCGATTGAGCATGTGTGAGTCGAGTTTTGCCCGATCGACTTGATATCCCGGTAATCGGCTCTGATATCGTGTGCCAACCTCGACGCAATTGTCAAAGGGTTGATCAGGCTGATTTGAAAACCACAAGCGCAATCCCTGCTTTGCAAGGTGATGATGGCCGAGATAATGGGTCAGACCCAGAATACGGGTCATGTAACAACTGCTCACCTCGGTAGTTGATTCGCCGACTTTGCGGTTGAACTCCGCGCTTTTTTCGATGATCAGGATGCGGGCTTCAGGTCGCTTGCGCTTCAGCATAAGCGCGGTCGCCGCGCCAGAAAACGCACCACCGATAATTGCGACGTCGTATTCGAAATCCATCGCGCTAAAAGAATGGACTTTGGCGGTTTCAAACGCAATCCACTTCAATTGGTATTGAATGCTGAACGGCTAACATTAAGCATTGAGCGGGATGATTGTTACCAATGCGCGCTTGATTTTTCCCGATGGCATCCGGGATGGCCTTGAGCTGGTTGTTGAGGAAGGAAAAATTGCCGCAATTCGTGAGCACAGTCGTGTGGGCAAGGAAGACGGCCTCAATCTTCAAGGAAATTATCTCGCGCCGGGCTTTATCGACGTTCACGTGCACGGTGCGTTGGGTCGCGACACCATGGAAGCCTCCGCGCAGGCGTTTCAAGCCATCTGCGATTATCATGCCAGCGGCGGCACGACTTCACTCGTGCTGACAACTGCAACGGCGCCTATAGAGAAGCTGGTTGAAGTCCTGAACGCAGTTCGGGATTGCACGCAGAAGCTCACCAAGCGATCGATTTCTACCTTCGACCGGATCGCTGGCGTTCATGTAGAAGGCCCATTTATTTCGAAGGGCAAACGCGGTGCGCAACGCGCTGAATTCATTCAAAGCCCGTCAGGCGCTTCGGTCCAGCAACTACTCGATCATGCGGGCGTGATCAAACGAATTACAATCGCTCCGGAGCTACCCGGAGCGCTCGAGGCGATCGAAAATTTTCACTCGCATGGCATCAGCGTTAGTGGAGGTCACAGCGATGCATGGGACGAGGAAGCGCGACAAGGCTTTGCACGTGGCATGCGCAGCGTGACACACACATTCAATTGCATGTCGAACGCGCGTCGCCGCGGCATTTATCGTGCTGGCGGTTTGCTCGAGTTCGCATTAAGCGAGCCGGAGATCAATTGTGAACTCATCGCGGACGGTCACCACGTTTCCGAAACATTGATGCGGATGCTGTATCGTGCGAAAGGCCCTGGCGGGATTTGTCTTGTAACCGACGCGACTGCCGGGGCCGGCTTGCCGAATGGATCGCAGTTCTCGCTTTTTGGAAGGGATTGCCTCGTAGAAAATGGCGTCTGTCTACTTGTGGACCGATCGGCGCTTGCTGGCAGCGCTTCGCGCATGATCGATCTTGTTCGTACGATGGTGTTGAAAGTAAATGTTCCACTGCACGAAGCGGTCACGATGGCGACGCTGAATCCGGCCCGTGCTGTTCGCCTCGAAACCAAAGGCCGTCTGGAGGTTGGCACCGATGCGGATTTCGTCGTTTTCTCGCCAGATTTGGAAGTCCTGCAAACCTTCGCCGGCGGCGACGAAATTTACTCTGGTTAACACCGGATCCAGGTCGGTTGCATTTGCTGTGACTGAGCCGGGCCGCGCGCTGTTAATCAGATCTCAGATAGTCAGCAAAAAGTTGGCGATATCGAGCGCAGCCCGTGGTTTGCTCAAACGGCTGATATTCACTGACCATTCGCGCCATTGTTTTGCGTCGTCGGCGAACGCGCGCTGCACATGTGCTATGACTTCGTGTGGCGAATTTGCTATCGCGCCCGAATTCGTTTCAACGATCAGCCGGGCGTTGCCTTCCTCCTGCCCGGCGACGACGTAATTGATGATCATCGGACAGCCGGCGGCGATCGTTTCCTGTACCATTGCTCCTCCCGCTTTTCCGATTAGCAAATGGCTCTCGTGAAGCATGCGGGGAAGTTCGTCGGTCCAGCCGATGACCTTTGCTCTACCTCCGACCGCCGCTTCGATCTCCGGCATAAGGGTATCGGCACGGCCAATGGTTACGGTCAGATCAAGACCTAGTTCAGCGAGTCGCTGTGCCAGTTCAGGTGCACCTCTGGTCGCCGCATGGATCATGTACAAAACGCCGGGCTCAGAGTTGCCCGAAGGCGACAATCGATTCGATCCCGCCGAGTCAGCAAACTTTGGACTTACGGGAAAGCCAAGCACCTCAATTTTTTCCGGGGCAATTCCGACGGCGCGCAAGACCGAAGCGCTCTGCTCGTTCGCAACGATGAAATAATCGGCGGCGCACCGGTACCAGGAGGCGTTAATAGTAATCGAATCCGTGATTGTAACGACGATTTTGCAAGACCGTGAGCACCCGGACTTTCGTTCCTGAATTTGGCGAAGCACGTTCGGATAAGCGGGAAACGTGCAAATTATTACGTCTGGTTGAAAACGCTCAAGCAATGCAGAGAAGTGATCCTCCAGCCGCGAGAAGCGCGCGAATTCTTCATCGAAATCTTTTTTGCGATCGAGCCAGTGGTAAACAGCACCCCAGGCACGGGGCGCGAAATTAACCATCGCGAGATAGCTTTTCCGCACGAGCTCGTTTACCGGCCCGTAGGCTTCGGCAAACAAATCCCGCAACTCCACCTCCGTCCCTTCCGGAGCGACGCGAGCGAGACCATCGCGAATTCCTCGCGCGGCGCTGTTGTGACCTTCCCCGAAACTCGCCGTGAGGATCAATATTCGTTTTTTCACAATTTGTCAGGCCATGGTGCTGCCAATGGGCAAACTCGCGCGATAAGGCAAATAAAACGGAAGTTTACCGAACCATTCGGAGTTTAATGGATATTTAAATCGGGCAAAGTAAACTCTGGATGCGGATGAAATATCTCGGATTCATCTGGCGCGTACTGCGCCGTCTGGTTTGGGAAACAGCGACTGATGCAACAACCGGGCTTGCCGCACAGATGGCCTATCTACTTCTCTTTGCACTTGCTCCCGGATCGCTGTTTCTCTGGCATCTGCTCGGTTTGTTCGGCACCGACCCAACTAAATTGCATCGGATGTTTGTTCTTTTGAAAAGCTTCATGCCACCAGACCCGAAGGTGCAGGACATTCTGGATTCTGCGATGGCAAATGTGGTGGTAACAGGCTCGAGCGGCCTGCTCGCAAACGCGGGCATCATTCTCGGAATTTATTGCGGGACGGTCTTCGTTGCGACGACCTCACGCGCTCTCAGCCATACCTACGGAGTGCGAGAGGATCCCCATTGGTGGTCAAAGTATATCATCTCATTTTTCATGCTGTTTTGGTTTGGGATCATCATCCTATTCTGCTTCAACGCCATTGTCTTTGGCGAACGGCTGGCGGGCCTTGCAGAAGTTAATTTTCAACTGGCCTTTCCGCTGCAAGCATGGATCACGACGCTGAATTTGCCCTTTACCTTTGTTGCACTCGTCATTCTCGCGCTCGCGCTTTATCTTCTGACGCCGGAAAATTATCTAACTGTCCGTCAGGCTTTGCCTGGCGCGATTTTCTTTTCGGTTGGTTGGATCATCGCGACGAAGCTTTTTCAGTTCTATGTCGCGAGGTATGATCGCTATAACCCGACGTATCTCGCGCTGGCGTCCATTATTGTGCTGCTAACGTGGATGTATCTGACTTGTCTGTTGCTATTACTGGGCGGCAAGTTGAATGCCATTCTTCGGAGCGAACGCGAAAAAATGCGACCGGCCGCGCCTGTTGTGCCCGAGCCCGCGGCGACGAGTTCATGAGTTGAAAAGTTGAATCATTAATAGGGAAGGCGAGACGCCATTTAACTCTGTAACTCTTTAAACTTTTTTAACGATTCCGTTGACCCCGAAAGCATTCGGGGTTGATCACATCGCGCTCTCTGTTACGCTCCGTCGCAGTGGTGCGCTTTCGCATTTGGGTCACAACTGCGCTCGCCTTAGGCGTAATCGTTGGAAGTCTCCTCCGTGCGCAAGTCAGCGACGAGGAAAAAAGCCGGCGCGATGAATCCGAGCAAACCGAATCGCATGCCTCACCCTCCCCAAAACCGAAAAAATCTCCGATTCCGGCGGTAAAAACATCGAAGGAAAAATCGGGAAGAAAACATGGAACTCCGGCCCGCAATGCTTCGCATGGCGATGTAGCCGGGTCTGGATCCCGGGAAAAGGCCCCAACCGCAATTCCACACGCAAAATTAGCGACCGAAGAGTCACAAAAGAAGACAGACCCTTCTACGAAAGAAAAAAAATCGCCGACGCCGATCCTCAAAGCAAAGGCAGCAAAAGAATCGTCCGCCAGCGACGATAACGAATCGCGGGATGCACAGGAATCTCCGCGTCCTTACAAAGCAAAGCCGTCGAAAAAATCTGACGACGAAGAAGGGGCAACGCCAAAGCCGACGCCGCGCGAGACACCCGAGCCTGGCGCTTCACCAAAATCGAAGCGATCCCACACGCCTGCACCGAAATCCGCGAAGAAAAAATCGCGCGAGAAGGAGACTTCGAGCAAAACCAAAAAAACGGGGAAATCCAAATCGACGCAAAAGGAAGAGAAAACACCGAGGCCGGAGAAGACGCCGCCACCTGCTGAAGAACGCGCTGCGGCTTCAGAACGCCCAACCCCAGCACCGAAAGCTGCCGGCGTTGCAACGCCGACGCCAGCTGCCCCGCCCGAGTCAAAAGCCCCGCGTGCTCTTCCGAGCGCAGAGCGCGCTCAGGTTGTGATCGAAAAATCCGGCCTCGAAGAAGATCAGGGCCTCGAGCCTCCGCCATCGCCCCCGCCGAGACGAGGTTTCTGGCCTTGGTCTTGGTCTCGCAGTTCTGGTAACTACCGTTATCTAACGCGATCCGTCATTGAAGCGATTCGGCGCGCGCCAGTGAAGCGGCGTCGCTGGCAATTCATTGTGGTGCACAATAGTGGCACGCGCCAGGGAAACGCGCGCGTCTTCGATTATTACCATCGGCATGTGCGCCGGATGCAGAATGGTCTTGCCTACCATTTCGTGATCGGGAATGGAACGTCCACGGGAAACGGCCAGATCGAAGTGGGCGATCGCTGGCGCCGCCAGATCAACGGCGGACACGTGCACAGCGATTATCTGAACAATATTTCCCTGGGTATTTGCCTTGTGGGCGATTTCAATCGCGACCTGCCAACGCACGCGCAACTTGACTCATGCGAAGAGCTCATTCGTTATCTGCGACAACGTTGCGGTAAGACCGACAGGGGCACGATTCCTGTGCGGCCGCACCGTGAAATGAATCCACCGCGTTGGCCGACCGATTGCCCAGGAGACCGTTTTCCGTATTCGTGGTTTCGGAGATTTTAGTAATCAGCGTCCGCGTTTCTGTCATGTCGAGCAGAGTCGAGGAATGTCTATTTCTCTCTGGTTGTGAGCTCCAGAAACCTCTAGAGAGGTCTCAACTCCGCCTGACGCGACAATCGGGCGAAAATTATTTCCGTTCGGCCACGATTAAATTGGCTTCCTTATAGTTCCAGCGATAACCAAATCCGAAGTCAAGTGGTGGCGGATTGCTTTGCCGAAAAAGTTCCTGAAGCCTGGGCTGATAATGTTGTTTGAAAAGCTCGATGGGCCCGAGGTAAACGCCAAAAAAACGCAAATTCCACTTGCCTGGATCGAAATAAGCCAGCGGAATTCCGGAGTCGTCCTGCACGATTCGGTTGCTATGGTCGAGAATGAAATTGCGGATCGTCGCGAAACCCTGCTCGAACATCAGATACGATGAAGATTTAAGAAAACTCGAGCCGACCCCAAGGCGCTGACAGAATTTCAAGAAACCGGGCGCCGATTTGATGCCGCCATCAGAAACATCAGTGGTGAAATAATACAAGGTTTGTGAGTTGTTCGATTGATTGTCGGTATAGTGGATCCGCACGCCGGGAGTGCTGCCGCCTCCGCTTCCCGGCGCGGCCTCTTCAAATGCACCGTTGCTGTTGAGGGAGCCAAACGCCACGTTCGTTATCGACTTATCGGCACGTGCGAGAAAGACGTAGAGAATCGGCAACACGCCATTGAGGCTCTGTTGTTGCAGATCGATTTTCATGTCTTTGGTAATGAAATACGTCGTGTTCAGCGACGATTTCATCGCGTTTTCCAGGTTTCCCAGCGCGCCGAAGAGGTTCGTGATGTGCAACGGATCAGGGGGCGGTCCCATCGATTCCTTCCCACAAAGAACGTATACCGAAGCGTTGGGGAAAAATTGGTCGACATACAGAAAATCAGGGCCGCTGAACATATAAAATGCGACCGGAGTTGGCTGCGTTACCTCGGAAAGGTTAGCACCTATCCACGCATGCAGCCTTTGAAGTTGGCCGAGAGTGAGCTTGGAGAACTCCTTTTCAAAGAATGCGGAGTGTTGCTGCCACGCAGGATCGCGGGTGAGCGGCGCGAGCGGAGAATTCTCCGGGACAGGCATCCCGGCAAGGAAACGTGCGATGTCGTTAGGTCCGGCGCTTGCTGGCTTCACTGGGATCGCGCGCGGCGCGACCTCCGGATTCTCTTGTGCAAAAACGCCGGGAGCGGCCAGCGCGAGCAACAAGAAAATGTTCAACACGATCTGTCTGAGATAACGCGTTTTCATGCACAGCGTTGTCCTTGTGGGCGCTTTCGCGCGCAAAAATAGAGCAGCAGGCCAACAACCGCGGTCGCGAGTCCAGCCACAGATTCAACAGTCTTCCAGCACAACAAATAAATCATCATCCATAGGGTGATGGCGCTGAAGATAATCGGGGGGATCGGATAAGCCCACACCCGGTGAGGCCGCGCCATTTCCGGATGCGCCGCGCGCAGCACGATCACGCCCACCACAGTGAACAGCGAACAGAGCAACAAGCTGAATTGGGTGTATTGCACGACGCTTTCAAAGCGGCGTGTGAGCAGGAGTACATTCACGATGAGGAACTGCAGAATGATGGCGTTGGTCGGAATGCCGTGAGGGTTCTTGCGGCCGAGCATTCGCAGCAGCCAATGATCTTCGCCCATCGACATACTGACCCGCGGCCCGATCCAGGTCATGGAGCTGATTGCGGAAACCAAGCCCAGACAAATGACCGCGCCTGCGGCCCGCCCCCCGTTTGCCCCGAAAATATGTTTGCCCGCGATCAACGCCACGTCGAGCTGACCTTTCAATTCCCAGACCGGTGTTGTAGCGAGGAAGACCGCGTTGAGCAGCACGTAAATAACAATGACAATGCCTGTTCCCACGAGCAATGAGCGCGGCACGTTTTTTTCGGGCTTCTTAATTTCTCCTGTAATGTAAACCGCTGCGTTCCAGCCCGAGTACGAATACATCACGTAAACCAGCGCCACCGCGAACGGGGCGCCGAACATCGTAATCGCATCGCGGGGCTCGGGTAAAAAGCTGATGAGCTGCTTTGGCCGCACAAATAATCCAGCGGCGATCAGCGCGACGATTAGAAGCAGTTTCACAAGCGTAGAGAGATTTTGAAACGCACTGCCAACCTGGAGGTTCCTGAGATGAAAGGTTGTTACCAGCCAAACGACGACAAATGACAAAACCGCGGGCGAGCCGACACCGAATACTCCGACAAAATATTTTCCGAACGCCATGGCGGCGAGCGCCACCGGGGCAGCGAACCCAACGGTAGCGGAAACGAATCCCGCCATAAACCCAAGCGCGGGATGATAAATCCGCGACAGAAGATGGTATTCACCTCCAGAGCGCGGCAGCGCTGCACTGAGTTCGCTGTAACAAAGCGCACCGCAAAGCGCCGTGATCCCCCCAATGATCCAAAGCATGAGCAGCGGGAACCCCGACTGAATGTCCGCCAGTTGAAAACCAAGGCTTGTGAAGATGCCGGTGCCAATGATGTTGGCAATCACAATGGAAGATGCCGTGACGAACCCAATAGTTCGCCGCGGAGATCGCGACTTCACCGAACGAGGTTCAGCAACCGCAGTCATCTTTGGATCGACAATCCCGAAATTATCGGGGCTGGCGAATTCTTTTGAAGTCGGCTTCAAATTCATAATTGGCGAATGAGATTGCCTGAGATGCTGATTGGGGTCGGGAAATTCGCAGCGTTTAGAATGAGAGCGGAATCACGGCTGTGGATTTTCGCGAGTTGTCAGGAGCCATTCCCGGCATCACTTTGAAGGCGGCATGAACCCATCGCTCTCCATCGAAACGGCCACTCAACTTGCAGTCTTTCTTGCAAATCGTCCCGGGGCGCTTGCGCGCGTGTGTGAAGCGCTGGCGAAAGCAGAAATTAATATCCATGCGCTGGCTACGTCTGACACCGTCGATCACACAGTCGTGCGCATGGTAGTAAGTGATCCAACCAAGGCACTTATGCTTTTGGGCGAAGCGGGCACGCTCGCCCTCGAGACCGAAGTGTTAATGATTGAAGCGGCGAGCCAACCCGGCGTTCTCGCAAAAATCGCCGAGCGTCTCGCAGAAGCCGAAGTCAATATCGAGTACGCATACCTTGCCGGTGGGCGCGGAACGGAAAAGGGTGTGATTATTCTGCGGCCATCCGACGTCGAAAAGGCACAGAGTGTTCTGCAGGATTTGTAGCGTGCGCCGTTGTAGCCGGCGTCCATGATTCCGGCCGGGGTCACCGACCCCGGCTACGGCTATTCTGCCGATGTGCGATACGCGCCGTGAAGTCACGGGCGAATCTCGATCGTCGTCCCATCCGGCGTCGCAGACCAGAGTTCTTCGATCTCTTCGTCGGTGAGTGCGACGCACCCCGCGGTCCAATCCTTCCAGCGATGAAATGCGCCGATCCAGCCACGTCCATTCTGAATTCCGTGAATCATGACGTCAGAGCCCGCTGAGACGCCGCGTGCGGTCGCGCGTTTGCTGTCTTCACCTGATGGATAAGAAATGTGAAGACCGAGGTGAAAACTGCTTTGCGCATTTCGGCTATCGATCTTGTAAATTCCCTCCGGCGTTTTCATGTCACCTTCTTCCTGCTTCGCGCCCACCGGGTTCCGACCCAACGCGATTCGATAACTCTTGATCTGCCTGCCGCCGCGAAAGATCGACAATCTTCTCGCCGATTTGTCCACGATGATTCGATCGATTGCTGTCCCCACGGGCAGCGGATGCCAATTGTGATGTGCGTAAAAGTACAGCGTCAAGGCGCACATGGAAATCAGTGCCGCCGATATCACAATGATTTTGCCAGACACGTCATGATCTTAATGACTCATTTACAAATGCAACACTAATACCGAATGCTTCGTCTGTACCAGTTGGTGATTGCCAATGCGGACTCCATGCTGGATAAATGCGCGGCGCGTTTATGACCTCGGTAAGAACCTTTCTCGGCCATCCATATCCGCTGGGCGCGACCTGGATGGGGAACGGAGTCAACTTCGCGATCTTTTCCGAGCACGCTACAGGTGTTGAACTTTGCTTGTTCGACAGCGTTGAGGCTACTGAAGAAAATATCCGCATCCCGGTCACCGAACGCACAGGTCAAGTCTGGCACGTATTTTTGCCAGATGTCCGCCCGGGACAATTGTACGGTTTCCGCGTTGGCGGTCCGTATGATCCGGAGCGCGGGTTCCGCTTCAATAGTTCAAAACTTCTTCTCGACCCGTACGCGAAAGCGATCGCCGGTGAGGTGAGCTGGGCGGATGAAATGTTCGGTTACGTCATCGGAGACAAGAAAGAAGATTTAACTCAGGATTTTCGTGACGACGCGTGGGGCGTGCCGAAGTCGATTGTCATCGACACCGGATTCGACTGGCAGGGCGACAAAAGCCCCGGCATTCCATTGCACAGTTCCGTCATTTATGAGGTCCACATAAAGGGCTTTACCAAACTTTGGCCCGACGTGCCCGAGAATTTGCGCGGCAGTTATGCGGCGCTGGGCACCCCGGCGGCCATCAATTACTTCAAAAAGCTTGGCGTCACCGCGATCGAGCTTTTGCCAGTGCATGCGCATATCGACGACAAGGGCTTAATCGATCGCGGCCTAACGAATTACTGGGGCTACAACACAATCGGATTTTTTGCGCCACACGGGCAGTACTCCAGCAGCGGGCAAATGGGAGAACAAGTTTCTGAGTTCAAATCGATGGTGCGCAGTCTGCACGCCGCAGGCATCGAAGTGATTCTCGACGTTGTTTACAATCATACTGCCGAAGGAAATCATCTTGGTCCCACATTATGCTTTCGCGGGATCGACAATCCCGCTTACTACCGGTTGCATCCGGAGAAACCGCGTTTCTATCTGGATTTCACCGGCACCGGCAATACGTTCAATTTGCTCCATCCACGCGTGTTGCAGCTGGTCATCGACAGTCTGCGCTATTGGGTCGTGGAAATGCACGTCGACGGATTTCGTTTCGACCTGGCCACTACGCTTGTGCGCAATCGCGAAGGCGTAAACATGCTGCATCCCTTCCTCCAAGTCATCCAACAGGACCCGATTCTTTCCAACGTGAAACTTATCGCGGAGCCGTGGGACGTTGGGGACGGCGGTTATCAAGTTGGGAATTTTCCGCCGCCGTGGTCCGAGTGGAACGGAAAATACCGCGACTCTGTGCGGAGTTTTTGGAAAGGCGACGAAGGCCGAATCGGCGAGATGGGTTACCGGCTCACGGGCAGCCCCGATCTATACCAGCACAATGGCCGACGCCCTTACGCGAGTATTAATTTCGTCACCGCGCACGATGGTTTCACGTTGAACGATCTTGTCAGCTTCAATGAAAAGCACAACGAGGCGAACGGCGACGGCAACAAAGATGGCGACAACAACAATCTATCGTGGAATTGCGGCTCGGAAGGTCCGACTGAGGATTCGCAGATCAACGGGCTGCGCGAGCGGCAACGGCGGAATTTCCTGGCCACGCTTTTTCTTTCCCAAGGCATACCGATGCTCAGTGGTGGAGACGAATGGGGAAGATCACAGGGCGGTAATAACAATGCTTATTGTCAGGACAACGAGATCAGCTGGTTCAACTGGACGCGCAACGAAAAGCAAAATCAATTTCTCGAGTTCACGCGAAGGCTGATTGGATTTCGCAATGCGCATCCGGTGTTTCGCCGGCCGAAATTTTTTCAGGGTCGGCGAATACGCGGTTCGGAGATTCGGGATGTGATGTGGTTCAATCCCGGCGGGAGTGAAATGAGCGACAAGGAATGGGCGTCGCCATTTGTTCGTTGTATTGGCATGCTGCTCAGCGGCGACAGCAGCGATGTTCTCAATTTCGAAGGCGAGCCAATTCGTGACGACACATTTCTGCTGCTGATTAATGCGCATCACGAACCGATTCCCTTTGTTCTGCCCGGCCAGGAGCACCTCGAGTGGCAATTGATTCTCAACACAATGGATCCAAACGGTTTCCTCACTGAGCCAAAAAAAATCGCTTCCGGCGACGACGTGGATCTTGGCGGTCGCGCATGCTGTTTGCTGCAATTGGTCAGCGGAACGCAGGCTCAGGCCCGCGAAGAATCCTGGAAAAAGCGTCACGTTGAGTTTCCTCCGCTCAGCGCAGAGCAAGAACGTGCCGGTCTGTAGCGCGTCGAAAGCTTTCAACGCCACCCAGGCCGGCCTGGAAATTCAGGCAGCGCAGTCTTGTCGTCAGAAACGAATTAGTTTATAGAAGTGTAAAGCGCGTGTTTTGATGCGCGACCAAATTTTTGGTCAGTGATTCGCCATGACACCGAGTTCTCTTGTTATCGTCACTGATCGAGGCGGGTTAAAAGCATATCGGGTCAACCAGACGCCAACGCGGGGACCGAGCCTGCAATTAGTGCAGGCATTCAACATCACAGACGCGCACGGAAGACTGGTCGATAAAGTGACTGACCTGGCCGGCCGTTTTCCCGTGGCGGATGGCGCGGGCGCTCATCATGGAGGCGCTTCTCTTGCCGAACGAACCCGCTTGGCAACGGAAATGGATCGCCGCATCCACAAGGAGCTCGCCGATCAAATTACAAGAATTGTTTCGGTCACTGGAAAGGAGGGATGGTCGTTCGCGGCGCCGGCGGAAATTCACGGGGCGATTGTCGATCTTCTGCCTGCGGGAGTGCGCGACCGAATCGTCGAACATGTGAAATCGGATTTGGTAAAAGTAGAAACGGCGAAACTTATTTCGAGGTTTCGCTCGTTGCAGCAAATGTGAGAACAAAATGCATCTGAACATTTTTGTTCCCTCAACACGAGGGAGCGCACTAATATTTAATTAATTATGCAACTGCCTGTTAAAATCTCGTATCGGGGTCTGGGAAAATCTGACCAGATCGACAACCTCGTTTTAGATTATGCAGCGCGACTTGAACGATTTTGCGACCATATCAACCGTTGCGACGTGGCCATTGAACAGACCAATCACACACATCAAAAAGGAAATCCATATCGGTGCCGCATCGATGTGACGGTGGCCCGGGGCCATGAGCTTGTTGCCGATGAAAGACGGGCGGATAACGGCTCGCATCAGCCGCTTAACAAGGTGATCCACGATGCGTTCAAAACAATGGAGCGCGAGCTGCGGCGGGTAGTGGACAAGCAGCGACGCGAGATCAAGACGCACGCCAACTCGCGTTCACCAAAATAAGGTGGTGGCGCAGGCAATCCTGCCTGCGAATTTTAATTCAAACGGACAGGATTCTCTGCCTCACTTAGTCCACGCCGCATTCTGCAAGACGACACGATATCCATCGACATCTTCGAAACACTTACCGTGCAGGTCCCAGAATGGGTTGTATGATGGCACCTCCAGAAACCCTGCCGATATCATTCGTGCGCAGCTTGTTTCCCAATCGTCCTTGTCAGGAACGTAAAAGACCAGCAAATGATCATGGGTTGGAGCCTTGCCGACCTTGTGTCCTCGCTGAGAGGTGAACTCGATATGATAGGGCTGACTGGGATGACCGAGGATAACGCCATCAAAGCCACGGTGCTCTGTAAACTCAGCGAGAATGCTCAGACCCAAGCCTTTCGCATACATTTCAGCGATTGTGGTCAGATTATCGGTGGGCCGCGCTACTCGCATCGTCGAACCAAGCTTCATTGTTCGCCGCCCGCCGCAGCTGCGCGACCCCGTCGGACCTGTTCGAGGACCTTGGCGGAGGCTTCGTCGTTGCCGTACTCGTCGTGCCATCTCCACCATTCGTACGGCGGCGTTTGAGGATAGCCCTTAGGTGATTCCTCCCACTCCTCCTGACGCCCGAGTGCAGTGATGTCGAGGTAGTTCCACGTGTTCCCCATCTGTTCGTCACCGCGGCTGTTGATGAAGTACGTGCGGAACACGCGGTCGCCGTGGCGTATGAACGCGTTCGTGCCGTGCCACTCGTCTACGCCGAAGTCTTTGTCGAAGTCGTCCGTGATAGTGTACCATGGCATATTCCAGCCCATTCGTGCCTTTAGGCGCTCGATATCCGTTTGGGGCGCGCGAGAGGCGAACACCAGAGTGGTATCGCGGGCGTTTAGATGAGCGGGGTGAGCGACCTGGTCGGCCACCATGGAGCAGCCGACACATGCATGCTTGGGCCAGCCGACCACACCGGGCTCGAAAAAGGCACGGTACACGATCAACTGACGGCGGCCACCGAACAGATCGAGCAGGGTCGCGTTGCCCTTGGGCCCGTCGAACTTGTACTCCTTCTTCACGACCAGCCACGGCATCCGTCGACGCTCGGCGGCCAGCGCGTCTCGGGCACGGGTTAACTGCTTCTCTTTCACGAGCAGTTTCTGGCGCGCCGCCTCCCATTCCTTGGGCGACACTACTTTTGCTGCTTTCATGCCATCCTGTTTATTCATGTCTTTCTTCTTGTTCTGGTTTTTTTCTTTTTTCATTTTTTCTTTTTGTTCTTGGTTTCTTTGAGCCTGCTCACGCTCAGCGCGGCTACGCAGCCTCCTGAGGCGGCGCTTGCGGAGGATCCGTTTCAAACTTTTGCAACGCGGGATTCATTTGGTCCCATGGCTGTGTGTCTGATGTCCAAACATCCATTGCTGTAGATTCGTAGCGAACCGCGCTGCAAGCGCATCCACCTGAAACAGGTGCCATTATCTTGCCATATATTATTTGTGTATTCGTTGACGATTACGTTCGTTCAAATAATACGACGAATGACCGACGCTCTTCAGGACGGTCATTTTTCGTTCGTGTTGATGGTGAAGTTTCTCAACCCTGCCCGCGGGGCGCTAAATCATCAACGGCCAGCTAGCGGTCAGCGGCCGGACCAGTCTTGGGAGGCCCATCCGGAGAGCTGAGTTAGTACTGAGACCGTGACCTCTTGGTCATCGATGGATTGGAAAAAGCGCTTCGAGTCCGGGTGATTTGGTGATGGCAAGATAAACGTAGCCCGTAAATCGTGGATAATTGTCGGGATCAGATTGCCAGCGGTAAGTGCTCTCAAACTCCTTGCCGTCAAAATGAAAATGCATCCTTAGCACGGGAATACGATCGTCGCCTGCAACGGTATCAAATCGAGCAACGCATTGTTCAGTTTTACCTTCAATCGTTCGTATGACTTGTAGAACTGCATTCTCATCT
>JBEDUS010000256.1:0-4111 GCA_040414975.1 Candidatus Udaeobacter sp. | reverse complement strand
TGAACCCCACCACTGCCGGATGGTGTCGCTCAGCGACGTGCAGACACCGGCCGGCTGGACGAAGATCCAGGTAATCTGGGACCTCAGCGTCACCGCACTGGACTCAGCCAGCTGCCGATACACCAACAAGGTGGTCAGCTACCCGACACCTGCATTCCTGGAGACGCTCAAGGTCCCCGGGATCTCGTTCGAAGATGCCGTGGCCGACCGCCAAGCCGCCAGTGACGACCACAATCGTCGTGAGACAGCTCTCTATGCAAAAAGTCTCGAACGGAAGGCCCTGGCCCGCAATTAGATTCCTGATGCCCGAAAGCTTGAGAAAGAATGGAAACCAAAACGAAATATGGCAACCAATAACTCCAGCTCCGGTAACACACCCCGCGTAGTGATCGTCGGCGGCGGGTTTGGTGGCTTGGCTGCGGCAAAAGCTCTTCGCAAGGCCCCCGTTCAAGTCATTCTGATTGATCGGACAAATCATCACCTGTTTCAGCCCCTTCTTTACCAAGTGGCGACGTCGGTGCTAGGCCCGTCCCAAATCAGCTCCCCAATCCGCGGAATTTTGCGGAGACAAAAGAACACAACCGTGATCATGGGCCAAGTCACCGACGTGGATAAAGCCCAACGCTGCGTTTTTGTAAACGACGTAGATCGCGAGCACGTGCCGGTGCCGTACGATTACCTCATTCTCGCGACCGGTGCGCGACACAGTTATTTCGGACACAACGAATTTGAAAGGTTCGCGCCTGGAATTAAAAGCCTGGCCGATGCGGTTGCCGTTCGAAACAAGATCCTTAGCGCGTTCGAGCAAGCGGAAGCCGAAGAGAATGTCGCCCTTCACCGGGATTTATTGACCTTCGTTTTGGTGGGCGCCGGACCGACGGGTGTCGAAATGGCGGCAGCGCTCGCCGTGTTTGTGTGCACAACTTTGCGCTCCGATTTCCGGCGAATTGATCCGACTTCAGCACGAATCGTTTTGATTGACGCAAATCGGAACGTTCTCGGCACATTTGCGCCGGATCTTTCCGAGGCTGCGGAGAAACATCTGCAGAAACTTGGCGTGGAAATCCATCTTGGTCACGCGGTCGAAAAGATCGACAGCGAGGGAGTGATCGTTGCCGGTGAACGAATCGCGAGCAAGACCGTTATCTGGACTGCGGGAGTTGCGCCGTCGCCGGCGGGAAAATGGTTAGGCGCAGAAACCGATCGAGCCGGGCGCGTTCGCGTTCAAAAAGATCTTAGCGTCGCGGGTCACCCGGAAATCTTTGTGATCGGCGATACCGCATCGCTCGATCAGGACGGAAAGCCACTACCTGGTGTCGCCCAGGTTGCAATGCAACAGGGGCGGTACGTCGGTAAATTGATCCCTCGCCGCGTTACAGGTAAAAACGGACTCAAGCCTTTTCGGTATTTCGACAAGGGCAATATGGCCGTTGTCGGGAAAGGCTATGCAATTCTGCAAAGCGGCAAGATTCGGTTGCGTGGGCTGATCGCATGGTTTGCATGGGCTTTTATCCACATCACTTTCCTCGCTCAAGTCGGTCTTCGAATGAGCGTGTTTTTGCAGTGGGCTTGGCTGTTTCTAACTGGAGAGCGCGGTTCACGGCTCATAGTGGACTACCATTCATCTGAGCCGATCCAAACAGCGCCCCTCATTACAGGCGATAGCAACGCGATACCTCACAGGCCGAGCGCCACAGTTTCAAGCAGGTGATATGAAGCTCTTCGCGGCTGTATTAGGTGAATACGATGGCGCGAAGTCGACTACCCGAGCGGCTGGCCGTAAACCCGGTCGCTCGAATTCGTGCACGCCCAAAGCGACAAACATCAGTTGCAGCTGTTTCCTTGCTCGCCAATTCAGCTCACGATAAGCCATAATGAGTCTTCATGAAACGCTGTTGCGAGATTCGGGGGGTTCTCGTGAAGATTTCTTTCATCGGAGCGACACAATTGTTCGCGACAATCGGGATCGCACTTGCCCGCGATGATCATCCTCCGTCGCCAGTGAGGCCGTGGGCGCCACCGTCGCTTCCAAGATATGAAGGAGAACTTCGCCAATACGAACCGACTGAAGCTGAACGGCGCTATTTGCCGGAGATCGATCCGCGCAAGACCTACAATCTCGCCGATCTGATTGATATCGCGCAGCGTAGTAACCCGGAAACACGCGTGGCCTGGGAGCGCGCACGCCAAGCCGCAGCTGCCGTCGGTCTGACGGAGAGCGCCTATTACCCGTACATCGTCGCGGCTGCGGCCGGAGGATACGACCGAGCGTTTATTCCATTTCCAACGTTGCGCACGACGCTTCAACCGCCGCCAACCAATGGGAACCTGCCCAACGTGGAGATTATCGGCGGAAGTACGTTAAGCACTGAGTCGTTGCTGGCCCGCGGCGAGTTAACCGCGAAATGGTTGCTGCTCGACTTCGGCGGACGCAGCGCAACCCGAGCTGCAGCACGGGAGAAATTGATGATGGCGAATGTCGGTTTCAATGGAACGCACCAAAAAATTGTCTTTGATGTGACCGATCGCTTTTACCAGCTCGGCACGGCGCGCCAAAAGGTGATGGTAACTCAAAGCGCACTGGACGCAGCGAAAACCGTGGAGCAGGCAGCGCAGGCGCGGTTCGACAACGGGCTCGCCACTAAACCTGAACTACTCCAGGCGCAACAGCAGAGTGCGCAATCTAATTTTGACCTCGAGGCTAGCCGTGGCGCGGAGAGCGACGCAAGAGTGGCGTTAATCGAGAGCATCGGGCTTCTGCCGTCGGTGCAACTTAAGGTCGCGGACCTGCCAGCGAAAAGTCATCTGAATGCTCAGAGTGAAGATTCTGTTGGTGAATTGATCACGAAAGCTTTATCGCAACGCCCCGATCTTGTTGCAAAGCTAGCCAACGTTCGTTCAAAGGAATATGAGATCCGCAAGATCCGCTCCGAGTATTATCCAAAGGTCACGTTAGACGCCCACGTTTCCGAAACCGAGCTGCAAGTCAGCATCAAACATTCGGACTACTTCGGCGGCGGCGACTATACTTTGGGCGCATTTCTAACTATGGAGGTGCCGATCTTCGATGGGTTCGCTCGCGAGCACAAACTCGACATGGCCGAAGCGGACCTGCACCAAGCCGAGAACGAGCTTGCTGGAGCGCGCGACTCGGCTGCGCGAGAAGTGTGGAAGGCGTACACCGATTATAGAACCGCGCTTAAGAAGCAGGATGCGGCTGAAAAATTATTGACCGCATCGAAGAGCGCGTTCGACGCAGTGCTCGAATCCTACAAACAAGGGCTGAGCACGTATCCCGAGGTCGTTAGCACGGAGCGCAATCTCACCGCGGCGCTTGCCACCAGTCACGACACGCAGGCCGCAATTTATACCACTCAAGCTGCGCTCGCGTTGAGCGTCGGTGACCTTGCCCGGCCTGCGCCCCCGACAGTCAGACCAATGCCGGGTTCAGGGCGCGGGGTGAGGCCTTAGAGAGATGAGAACCACTCGAATAGTTTTGAAGTTTGCCGCCTTCGGCCTCGGAGTTGTCGTTCTTTGTTTGCTCGCGGTCCGCATCTCCAGCCATCATTCATTAACGGTCGACATTCTCGGTTCGTACTTCCCAGCGTGGATGGTCTGTATTTTGAGCGGGTTAGCGCTGACATTTATCGCCCATTGGATCATCCAAGTGCTAGACCTGAGACCGTACGTCGGTCCGGCACCGCTCATCTATTCGTGCCTGATGATCATCTTCACCTTCGCGACTTGGATTCTGTTTTACCAGAACTGACATGCATCAAACCGCCACACCTTCAAATCAGGCGAGCGTCGCGACCACACCAAAGACCGACACCGAACAGCGCAAGTTTGTTCGCAAGATTGTCAGTCTGATTGTCGTCATCGGCGCAGTGGTGATCACACTCTACGTTTGGGGAATCATCGAACGGCATCCGCGTACGGATGATGCGACCGCGCGAGCCAATGTCGTGGGCATTGCGCCGCGTGTGAGTGGTCAAACCATCAAACTGAATGTGCAGGACAATCAGGCGGTAAAGGAAGGGGACGTGCTTTTCGAAATCGACCCGGAGGATTACAGACTCGCCCTGGAAAAGGCGAAAGCTGAGTTGGCCAC
>JBEDUS010000255.1:0-5562 GCA_040414975.1 Candidatus Udaeobacter sp. | reverse complement strand
GAGTCGAATCTGCGCACGATTCGAAACTCGTTGAATGACCTCCGCGATTCGCGTTCGAAGGAACAAGTGCGGCAGGCAGAACTGCAGTTGAAGATCGATAATCTGACCGAGCGCGTTTCTCGGCGGTACCAGGTCAATCTGCGTGAATTTAGCCGTGACCAGGCCGTGTATGAAAAAACTCTGCGTGCCCAGATGAAACGGCGGATCGACCGCTCTGCGGGCGATGCCATAAATTGCGGCGAAGCTCCGGTAGATTTACCATCGCGTTTGGAGAGGGCGATTGACCTCACTGACGCCGATCTTGATCAGTTGATTGCGGACCTTCGGATGCAGCTCGACAACATGGGCCCAGTAAACCTGGATGCTGTTCATGAATATGACGAGTTGGAAGAGCGATACAAATTCCTGGAAGCGCAAAACAATGACCTTACAAATTCTCGTCGCGAATTGCTCGATGTGATTGCGCAGATCAACTCGACTACAAAAAAGCTGTTTAGTGAGACCTTTGCTCAAGTTCGGATCAACTTTCGTGAAATGTTCGCGGAGCTCTTTGGCGGCGGACGCGCAGACCTATCGCTGCTTGACGAGAACGACCCGCTCAACTGCGGAATCGAGATCAGCGCCAAGCCTCCGGGCAAACAGTTACAAAGCGTTTCTCTGCTCAGCGGAGGCGAGCGTTCCATGGTTGCTGTGGCGTTGCTGTTCGCAATTTACATGGTACGGCCGAGTCCGTTCTGCATTCTCGACGAAGTAGATGCTGCGATGGATGAGGGCAACATCAACCGCTTTATCCGCGTGCTGGATCGTTTCGTAGAGCAGAGCCAGTTCATTATCATCACGCATAACAAACGCACCATCGCCAAGGCCGACGTGCTTTATGGCGTCACGATGGAAGAGCGTGGCGTGAGCAAGCTGGTCGGGATGAAATTGACCGCGCCACACCAAATCTCCACCGAAACATTTGCGAGCGCAGAGCAGAAACCGAGACAACAACGTCTCGCGCTTGCGACGCGGTAATTTTCCACCTGGGGAGGGCAGCTGCTAGCTTGGAGTATCGGCAGTTTGTCCTCCCCAGGGGCCAACTCGTGAGCTTGTAAAATTTTTTTGCGCGGGCTGGTCGATCTCGCGTAAAATTGCGGGATGCTTCAGACGGCGCAGCGCCAATCAAAAACCAAGAAGCCGAAGCCCGCGCCGCCACACGAGCGCTTTCTCGAAGCGTTTCGTTGGATGCTGTTGGCGCGGACGCTGGAGGAAAAACTCGTTAGTCTCTATAGGGGCGGCCTGATCACAGGCGGCGTCTATATCGGCAAAGGTCAGGAGGCTGTGAGCGTCGCATGCGGTCTGTTTTTGAAAAAGGACGATATCTTCGCGCCATTGATTCGCGACCAGGCGGGGCGATCCGCCTTTGGCGAACCGTTGTTGGATGTCACGCGCACTTACCTGGGTTCGCGGCTTGGCCCAATGCGTGGACGTGACGGCAACATCCATCGGGGTCGGCCACAGGAGAACCAGCTTGCCATGGTCAGCCATCTTGGGGCGATGATACCGGTCACTGTCGGCACATTAATAGCCAAACGATTTAAAGGAGAGAAAGGTTTCGTCGGCCTGGCGTGCATTGGGGAAGGCGGGATGCAGACCGGTGCGTTTCACGAGGGCATGAATATCGCGGCGGTGGAACAGGTGCCGCTGGTGGTCGTCGCGACGAATAATCATTATGCCTATTCCACGCCCAATGACCGTGAGTTCGCGTGCCGTGATCTGGTCGATCGCGCGATCGGTTACGGTTTTGAAGGCTACGCCCTTGATGGAACGGACCTCGGAGCATGTCTCGAAGTGATCGGCGGCGCAGTTAAACGTGCACGCGCAGGGCGTCCACCGCAGTTGGTTGTCGCTTCCGTCCTGCGGCTTTCCGGGCACGGCGAACACGACGATGCCAGCTACGTGACAGAGGAGATAAAGCGCGAACCGTTTGCGCGCGATTGTTTGAAAGTCGCCGAGCAAACGATCGCCGATTTGAATCTGGTCGATGCCAAGACGCTGGCCGAGTGGCGCAAAGAGGCAGCAGCAAAGGTGGACGAGGCGATTGCTACCGCACAGCAAGAGGCTCCGCCTAACGGCGACAAAGAAGATTGGTGCGCGTTATCAACACGTGACCTTGTCGATCAGGCGGAAACAAGTGAATGAGATGAGAGACCGTTGTGAACCCTTGAATCGTTGCAACGTTACATCCGGTTTCCGATTCACCGTTTCAATGGTTTAACGAATTAACTCGGCCAAGCCATGAGCATCACCTACCTCGAAGCAATCCGCGAAGCACAAGCGAAACTGCTCTGCGATGACGAGCGCGTGTTTATCTATGGGCAAGACGTGGGCGGCACGTTTGGCGGCGCTTTCAAAGCAACAAAAGGTCTCGCCAAAGAGTTTCCAGGACGTGTTATGAACACACCAATCAGCGAAGATGCAATCGTGGGGACAGCCATTGGAGCTGCGATTGAGGGAATGCGCCCGATCGTCGAAATGCAGTTCGCTGATTTCTCCAGCATCGCGCTCAACCAAATCCTGAACAACGCCGGCACGCATTACTGGCGGACGAATGTGCCGGTTCCCATCACCGTTCGTCTGCCGTCTGGCGGTACAAAAGGAAGCGGGCCATTCCACAGTCAATCGATGGAATCAATTTATGCGCACTATCCGGGGCTCATTGTCATGACGCCTGCGACGGTGGAAGACGCTTACACCATGCTCATCGAAGCGGTGGCTATCGATGATCCGGTGGTCTACTGCGAACACAAGTATCTTTATTATCATCTCAAAACGGACAAGCTACCGACTGAAGGCTTGCCCACGGGCAAGGCGCGCATTACACGGGAAGGGCGCGACCTGACCATTGTAAGCTATAGCGCGATGGTGCACGAAGCGCTCGCAGTCGCGAAACAACTGGCTCGCGAAGGTTTTGAAATTGAAGTACTCGATCTTCGCTCGGTTAAACCGCTCGATACGGATACCATCCTCGCATCGGTCGCCCGTACTGGCCGCTTGCTGTGTGTGGGCGAATCATTCCCGTGGGGTGGCGTGACAGCCGAGGTGATTTCGCGCGTTGCGGCGGAAGGTTTTCATTTGTTGGACGCAGCGCCTCAGCGTCTCAACGCGAAAGACACACCGATCCCTTATCATCCAAATCTTTGGTCGGCACACAGACCCAACGCAAATGAGATCGCGCGAAAAGCTCGCGCGTTGCTTCGAGAATAGAAATTTATGCCGCAAGTCCCAATCATCATGCCGCAGCTTGGCGAGTCGATCGCCGAAGCGACAATTGTCGATATTAAAGTGAAGCCGGGCGATGAAGTTGCCGATGATCAGGAAATTATCGACGTCGAGACGAACAAAGCGGTGATGGGAGTGACGACGCCGTGCAAGGGCAAGATTGCCCAAATCACGGTGCAATTGAAAGAGACCTACCCCGTCGGCACAGTCCTTGGCTATGTGGAAGCGAGTGAGGCCGACGCCGCGAGATTTGTAAAACAAGCGCCACCGCCACCGCAGCGTGAAGTCGCAGAGGAGATTCCAGGGCGTGCTGATGAGGAAGTCGCTCCGGCGCGGGAGAAGAAAATTGCCTCTCGCGGTGGCGACGGCGCACGCGTCGGCGGATTGCCTGTCCCAATCGCAACAAAAGGCGCGACATTCATGTCCCCGCGTCTTCGCGCGCGGATGGCCGAACTGCAGCTAACAAATGCCGATCTCGCCGGAATCATGGGGACGGGTGCGAGCAACCGCGTTACCACCAAAGATCTCGAAAATTTTCTGCACAAGATCGAGAGCCAAACAACACATGAAGCTTCTGCAATACGCACAGGCGTGGCGGATGCCATGCGACGAAGTTGGACGCGGCCGCTTTCAACAATTGGTTCGTCCGTGAATTTGGATCCCGTACTGCAGAATCGACAATCGCGTGATCCCAAGCCTGGCCCGGGTTTGTACGCGCTGCGCGCCGTAGCGCTTGCCCTTGCGGAAGCTCCGCAGGCGGCCGCGAAATTAATTGGTAATCGCGTTGTGCAATCAAACTCGATCGACGTCGGCATTGCGGTGGAAGCCGAGGACGGAATCATGGTGCCGGTAATCCGGGCAGCCGACAAAGCTTCGCTTGTCGATTTAACGAAGAAATATAAGGAGCTTATCGACCTCGCGCGACAGCGACGGATCTCGCCGGACATGCAAGCCGGCGGCGTCGCGACCGTTTCGAACTTCGGGACTTTTGGAATGGAATGGGGCACCCCAATTCCGCTACCGGACCAGACGTTGCTTCTGGGTCTCGGGGCTGGAAAAAAAGTTCCCTCGTGGGATGAGGCGAAGAAAGAATTTGTTCCCCGAACCGAAGCGCAGATCACACTGAGCTTCGATCATCGCAGTATTGACGGCGGCGGAGCAGGCCGCCTGCTCAAACGAGTGATCGAACTTCTGGAAGATCCGAAAAAACTTTAACGCTACCTTGTCAGCCAGAAGATGACAGAATTACAATACTCCGTAGTGGAAGTCCCGCTCAAGATTTTTTCCACCTCGTCGGCAGCGGTGTTCAGTGTTGTGGAGATGTGAGGTTATCAACCGAACGTCGCAACAGATTGCAGCAAATTCCTGCATATAAGAACCTCACCGGAGCGGAACTTCTGGCTGCGGTTTCCCATTGCCGAAAGCATATTCCAAGGTTTTGGCAAACAAGATAGAGAAGGAGACAATCGTTAGCTCCCACATCGGGAGAGTGTAGCGCGGCTGGAACACATTCAGAACGCAATTTGCCAGCATCATGAATAATCCGACTGCCGTCAAGGCAACAGCATAGGAAGCGAGACCGGCAGCCTCCCGCTTGCGCATCTTCGCGATTACAACAAGCAGCGCAAGATTGATGAGCCAAAAAAACAAGAGAACACGGTAACTAAGATTCTTCGGGGAATGGAAATACGAATGTGTTTTGAAAATGGCGAAGACTTGATCCGCGTTCTTATCGCGAAAGGTAACTAGTGATGCGCATTGAGGCATTACTGCAGCATGGGAAAAGTAAAACATCGTGGCGACAACGAGTTGTCTCGTGATATTTGGGATTGTTAGTTCTTGGGATCGTTTGAAATCCGTCGCGACCACACTCAAGAATATCCTCTGTGGCGGGTAGAGAAATGCCTGTACCGTGCGGTTAAGCAAAAGGTAGAATTTTTTCCCGTGCGGGTCCGTTTGCTGTGCGAAAAGCGAGGCTTTTGCGGTCTCGCTGAAACTGCTGACATCCCAGTTCGAAGTTTCGGTGGGAAAAGATACCCGAAGCAACGAGATCATTTTCTTAACATCTGGGGAAACAGCACGCTTGGCCACGTCGTTGAGGAATTGGTTTCGTTTTTCGGGAGGAAGCGCCGCCAGAAACTTAAGTCGAAAGAGAAACGTCTGACCTACGCTGGAATAATAAGGGATGTGAACGGCGTAGCACAAGACGCGTAAAGAAGCATTCGCCAAGACGATGCAGCCGATACCAACGACGACGGCGAGTACTGCATTTTGTACGGCCTGCTTCGCCCTTAACCA
>JBEDUS010000254.1:0-12226 GCA_040414975.1 Candidatus Udaeobacter sp. | reverse complement strand
GCAGATGATGCACCATTCCATCATTTGAGATTTGACCGCATCTTTCCCGAAGATTTTTACGCAGAAATGCTGGAGGCAATGCCCGTCGCAGACGATTACCGCGCGATGTCTGGCAAAAGTAAAATGGGCAGCAGCAGAGCCGATGGCAAACCGACTCGTTCCAAGATCGATCTTTTTCCGGAGTACATCCGGCATTTGCCGGCACAAAAGCGCGAAGTCTGGGATGTAGCTGGCCGCGCGTTGCGTTCCAAAGAGTTGGAGAAAGCCTTCGTGCAGCGACTCGCGCCGGGCTTGGAACGACGATTCGGCGGGAACTTTGCAAAGGTGCAAATGTATCCGGTGCCGATTCTGACCCGCGACATTCCCGGGTACCGCATCTTCAAACACACCGACAGCCTTTGGAAAGGCATCACGGTGCAGTTTTACCTTCCAGCCGACAATTCGACTCCACATATCGGTACCATTTTTCACCAAGTACTTCCCAATGGCAGGAAACCGAAAAAAGCGCAGATGCCTTTCTCACCCAATACCGGCTATGCATTTGCAGTTGCCGATAACACATGGCACTCGGCGGACCCGGTCGGACCGGAAGTCACAACGCGCGATAGCATTCTGCTCACTTATTTCGTCGACGCGGGGCCATTCCGATTTGTGCGCAATCGCGGCCGGCGATTTCAGAATCTCTTGCTGAACGAAACGCGCAATTTGATGCGCAGATAATGTAGCCATGGCGCAGTGTCGCCGTGCCGGCAGGTGGCAACACGTCTGGAGCGCCTCGACACAGCGAGGCGGCTACAACTCAACGAGGTAAGGGTTGCTCCATATTTGCAAGGGCATACGCAAGGACTGCGACGACCGCGGAATTCTCAGCCAATGCTTTCGGCACGATCTTGTCGAGTGTATCAGCGGCAGTGTGATGATAATTGAAATAGAAACGGCTGTCTTGGATCGGACTGAAAGCAGGCACCCCGGCTTTTTCCATCGGTGCAATGTCAGTGCCACAATGTTCGACCAAAGTAAGCATTCCCCCGCCTGACGTCTGCAAAATCGCTGCGACTGGCGCGAACATCTTTTTCACTTCTGGTTTTCCTTTGATGTTGATGCCAAGCGGATGATCGGCACCACCGTCTGTTTCGATGGCAGCGAAATGGTTCGTCCATTCTTTTTCGTGATCTTTTGCGTACTGCTTCGATCCTGCCGAGCCGCTCTCCTCATTCATCCACGCAATCACGCGAATCGTGCGCTTTGGTTTGAGATGAAGTTTTTGGATCAGATTCGCCGCTTCCATCGAGACTGCCACGCCCGCACCATCGTCGATCGCGCCCGTGCCCAGGTCCCACGAATCCAAGTGACCCGAAACGACGATGACCTGTTCGGGATGTTCACTGCCTTTAATGTCGCCAATCACATTCGCGCTTTCGACGTCCGGCAGAGTTTGCGGTGTGAGAACCAATTTCATTCTGACCGGTCCTTGGCGGACCAGATAAGCAATTAAATCCGCATCCTCCGATGTAACCGCACCGGCTGGAATTTTCGGCGCATCATTTGCGTAGTCCGTCTCACCAGTGTGTGGAATCCGATAGTCAGCGCCACCCACTGAACGAATCAGACACGCCACAGCGCCCATTCGCGCCGCTGTGCTTGGACCATTGCTACGATAAACAACTGCTTCCCCGTATGCTTCCCCGCCACGGCCTTCCGCGGCCATCTGTTTGTCGAACGCATAATTGAACAGCACGATTTTGCCCGCGACTCTGTCGCGAGGCAGCGATTTAAATTCATCGAAATTTCGAACAGCAATCACGTCAGCCTCGATTCCATTCGGAGGCGTCGCTACGCTTTCACCAAGCGCGCAGAGGACAATTTTCTGTGTCGTTCCTGGTGCTTGTCCGGGAAATTGAACGAGCGCTGCGGTCTCTTCGCCGCGCACCCAATGCGGCACCATCGCTTTCTCGAGCTGTACTTCGCATCCAATTGCCTTCAGTTCTTTTGCGACGTAATCAACCGCTTTGGCCGCCTGCGCGGATCCGGTTAAACGCGGCCCTATGTTGTTAGACAAATGCGCCACTTGCCGGTAAGCGTAGTCGCTGGTCATTGCTGCCTGCTGTAATTGTTTCAGATCCGTGAGTGCCTGCTGTGAAAAGACGACTGGCGTTGGCGATGGCGACGCGTTCGGACTCGCCGTTACCGCTGGCGTTTGTTGCGCATCAGCTTGCTGAGCGCAGAGAAACCATAAAAGCGGGAGCACAAACGCCGTGGAAAAACTATTTTGCAATCCGAGCATCCCGAACTTTGTCAGAAGAGCGTTAAATCATCAATTGTTGCAAGTCGGCAGATCACGGTTGGCAACTCACAGGGTCTTATTTGCGCCCGGGAACCGGTCTTCGTCGAAATCGATCAGGTCAGGAATTGTGACAATGTCGTTGCGATCTGCAATGCCATGTTTGCGCTTCGCCTCCTCGAGCATAGAGGTTGCCGAATCGCGCCATCCTAGTTTTGATGCGAACCCATTCCAGACAAACAGGTCGCCGTCATTCAGGCGTCGACCTTTTTCAAAGCACCATTCAAGGATCTCTTCGTCAGTTCCACCTTGAAGGACGCGTTCGCAAAGATCTCGGTAGTGGACACGCAGAAAATTGCAGCAGGTCCCGTCGGCAGCTTTCGCAGCGCCGAGGTTCTTGTGATAATCCTCATGCAGTTCACCGCGCGCATGCAGGCGAATCTTGTCGAGCATTCGTGGGAAATACATCATGCCTTTCGTCATCTCTTTCGGGCTTTTTGGGTAGGTCGTCATTCCAGAGTAATCGCCGTATCGGTACGTTCGCGCAACCGCCTGGCGGCTAGCCGGGCTGGTTCATGCTACGATTCGTGAGTGCTAGAATTCGCGCCTTTTTTTCGCCGTAATCGAGTGAATGAAAGCGCCGAATTTCATCGAGGCGCCGGTGACCATTGAGGGTATCGAGGTAATGCGTATAGCTTGCAGCGAGCTGGCTGGTCTCCAGATAACGGCCACGCAGGTTTGCATCACGGAATGCTTCTGGGCATTGGCGCGCGAAAAGATGAAAGCGCAGCCAACGCCGGTCCATGCGCGAAACGCGCTGAGTTTTTCGAAAGAAAGCGATAAATAAAAGCAGAACAAGATAGGTATCGACCTGCGCCTGGAGCTCCAAATTGCGCGCAAAATCTTCAGAAGCGATTTCGTGGTTCCCGCTCTTGAAATGAAGCGCCCCATGCAACGCATGATTCAGTTCTTCCACGAACATGATGAGCGACCGGATATTGCGATCACCAACGCCTGCGCGTGGATCGTGTTGCTCCAGCTGCTCAATGAGCCAGCGCGAATAATAAATGCCGACGTAAAGTTGGTCGCCCGCGCGCCGCAAAAATGTCCGGGCGATCTCACTCAATTCGACGGCGGATTTTCCAGCCAGGATCGACAACTGCGCGCAACGCGTCCGATCGATCAGGCAATCTTCCAAGTTGATCCCAACCTGTGCGTAGGTTCGCTCGAATAATTTCTGGATCTGGCTAAACAGCGTTTCGTTCACAAGGAGAGTGAAGGACGTGCATCATCATCCAAGTTGAGCAACCGATCGGAGAGCTGGTTCAGCGCAAGGCGGACATCGCGAAACCGATCGGCTAGTCCTTCGAATACGTCATCCAATTCGCAGCGACGAGCGACCGCGTGCGAGGCGACAAGTTGATAGTTCGTGCGCCCGACCTGTTCATAGAATTCGAGATCTGGCCCGCCGCGCAAACTGCGCTGTCCCGCGACTGCGGGATGAAAAATTCCGCTAATGAACAGCGAGTAATTCCCGATGTGGGCTCGCAGCAAAAATGCCTGTTCCGGAGTCGCGCGCGTCAGCGCGATAAGGATGTCCGAAATGTATCGTTCAGCGAGGTTGTGAGTTTCGTCCGAGATCCGCAACCGACTTGCGCGCGAAAATGTTTCGAGCAACGAGGCAACATAATCACACAGCTTGCGGTCGCCGATTCCACCCTGTTGCAAAACATGCCGGGCCAAAACATAAAAATAAAACTGAGACGAAATCCGGAGATGTCCGCAGTGATTCAAAATGGCATCAACCAGTCGTGGATGATCGAGAACGGAGTCACGCGTTCCGTCGTCGCATAGAAGATCAACTAGCGAAACCTGATCGGTTTGCGACTGGGCGAGCGTGCGCACGATAAAGTCGAAATCAGCCGCAGTAAACCGCGCCCGACAATTCGCCCTGATCATCGGGACTTCATAATGCGCGATGCAGGCGCTTATGGCAAGCCAGATTGCCGAGCCTGCCTGAACTGCTTTAAGACTACCCTATTTACTCTGCGGCGGATTAACGCCAGCGGGCTTTGCTGTCGGACTCCGATTCTCCCGTTCTACGTTTTCAGTTGCTACCTCCCTGATTTGGCGCGTGATCTCAACCGATTGAAACGTATCCGCCTTGGAAAGCTCCTTTAAAAGCTCCTGAATCTTTGCGGCCTTGCCGTCTTCGATAGTCATATCAACCTTTCGTTAGTGCGCTCAGCGTCGCAGCCAATTGATCTTTTGAAATCGTTGCTGCCTGCTTCTCAGCCATCAACGTGAGAATTTTACCACCGCTCAAACCGACGACAAGCGATGTTAGAAGCTGTGCGACAGTCAGGTGCAGCTCAATCGTTGTTCCGGTTACCAAATCGTACGATGCCAGTGGACCATAAACGCCCCAGATCACGAGTGCAGCGACCGCACCAACCAGCACATTGCCGATCCAGCCCGGCCGCCAAACCTTCGCCGCGGGATCAAACCGCGGATAATTGAACTCACCGCTGATCGCGGAGTTAACAATTCCGCCCAATGCTCCAAAGGCGGCGATAAGCAGAATAATTTGCCAGATCGTCATAAAACCTCCCGCTTCACCCTGCACGGTTCGCGTAAAGAATTAAAGCAAATTTGTATCGGTCTGGCCTAACGAGTTTCAAGTCGCACGCACGAAGGCAAATTTCGATCGATCAAGCTCAGGTTGTCGATCAATCACAGCTTGGCCCAGCCCGGCCAGCCCCTGCGCTCCTCCGTTTAGGGGGAAACAGGCGCATCGTAAGCCGCTTATCATGAGAAGCGTACCGATGAATTTTACTCTCTAGCGCTAAAGATGCTCCATTTATCACAAGCCTGGGGCATCGCGCCAGGATTGATGATTTCCCAAGATGTCAGCGCTGAAAGCGCGAATCATTTTGGTATCATCTGAAACGCTCTTTCAGCGCTGGTTTCACGGGCGACTTAATATCCTGGGCCGACGCCGACAAGAAGGGTCCTCTCAACCGGTCGAGGCTCTGCGCGGTCTCCGTCACCCCAACTTGTAGATGCGAACCGGCGAGTTTCGCCCGCGGATCGGAAGGGAAACCGAAGATTCACTGCTGTCCACTTTGCCAGCGGTTTCCTGCACAGATTCTGAAACAAGAAAGCTCGAGTTCAGTTCCTTGTTCAATTGTTCGATCCGAAATGCCACGTTAACAACGTCGCCGATCACAGTGTATTCGCGGCGCTCGGCCGAACCGATATTGCCCACTAACGCCTCGCCCGAATGCAGCCCAATCCCGATCCGGGTCGGCGGAATTTCGCCCGAGTCGGTCGCGCGTTTGATGTCCGCAACCAGCTCCCGCGCGGCATTGATGGCGTTCTGACAATGATTCCCCATTACCAGCGGCGCGCCGAACACGGCCATGAATCCGTCACCAAGAAACTTGTTCACGATACCATGATGCCGGTTAACAATTTCGACGGCCTTGCTCCAGAGCCCGTTTAGATAGTTCACGATCGCGTCCGGCGCCGCCTTTTCGGCAAACGCAGTGAACCCGCGAATATCGAGAACAAGAATGCAAACATCGCGCAGCTCCGATTGAATCCCAGTCGGTTGCGCGAGGAGTTGGTTCACGACCGCAGGCGAAACGTGTTGGCCGAACATCTGCACAATGCGCCGGCGCTCCTCGCCGGCATGGAGCGACCGTAGAATACCTGACCGAATACGCGCCGCGACCAAACCGGCGATGATTCCGCCAAAGAGAAGAAACACGGGCCGGATTATGTAACCGAGTTTGCGCTCCGGCGGTTCACCTGGCCCGAGCGGCAATTCATCGCGATAGATCAGCACGAGCGCTACGTACCCGAGCGCAGCTACGACGCCGGCGAAAACACTCAATCGAAAATCGAGCGACAACGCCGATAAAATGATGAAAAAGAAATAAGACAGAATCGCGGCGCTGGTTAGCGCAATATCGACGTCCATCGTGTACGCGAACGCGATCAGGATCAAAGTGGGCACGCTGGTTTCGATTGCGACGTTCACGTACCGGATGAACCACGGGAGTTGTCGATCTTTGCGGAGATATCGACCGAACAACTGTCGCATCGTCCACTCATAAACGGTGGCCGCTATCGTAATGATGAGGGCCCATTTGAACGCCGGCAAAGCTCGCCCCCGTGCGATGTGATTCAGATCGACCAATGCAAGGGTCACGAAGATCGTCAGGCCCATTAACACCTCCAAACCGGCGCGTTCTCGTTCGCTCGCCAGGATCTGCCGGCCAAGTTCGGCCTCGAACAAATTCGACGCCGGGACGCTGTTCTCGATATCGCTCATCCGACGATTTTACCGCATCCCAAACGTCCGACGAACCTTTACCTGCAGCCGAGATCCGCGGCTCCGGTGAAATCCACTTCTTATTCCACCGCGATTCCCATCAGTAATCCATTCTCGAGCACGGATGGATTGATGGTCAAAAACAAGACAATGCCGTTTACTGGCGAATTAACGTTTTCCAAAGTGTCGCCGAACAAATCTCCCACTGTGCCGATCTGTTCTCCTTCGTTTACGACGTCTCCCGGTGCCACTTTCGGATACCACACGCCCGTACTCCTCGTATAAAGCCACTCAAACTTCGTCAGAACTGTAGAGGCGGCCGTGTCGGCCGCAGTTGTTCCTGTTGTTGTAGCTACGGCGCTGCGCGCTGTCCTCTCTGGCGTCGCTTTTGAATCTGTTTCCATGTGAGATTCGAGCTTGGCGCCATCAATCATCCCCAGATGTCTCATGACGTTCACAACTCCATTAATCAAAAGCGCGACCGCGTCCTCCTGCATCTGGCCAACTCCCCCCGCTTCCGCGAGAATCGATGGAACTCCCTTTTCCGCCGCCGCTGCGTAACTGGATAAACCGCCTGCACCGGCTCGGTGCCCTTTGCCTGGTTGAACCGGTTTGCTGACCGTCAGCACATAGGGCAGCCCGAACGCCAGCGCCATTTCTTTTGAGCGTGCGGCCACATCGCGAGCTTTGAAATCCGCGAGTCCGGCCTCGGACCTGCAAATCACGAACGGCACTAGCGCTTCCGGAATGTCGCCGCCATGAAGATCGATATACCCATCGGCGTGAACCACGAACTCGTTGATCAACGCGTGCGTCATTTGCTCGGAATAACTTCCTGTCGGATCGCCGGGGAAAACGCGATTCGGATTTATGTTATCGATCGGACACACGAATGGGGTTCGTGTCCGAAACGCCGGTAGATTCATCACCGGCATCAAGATCACCGTGCCTGCGATCTTTTTTGGATCCAGGCTGTTGCTCAAGCGAATCACCGCTTCGATCGCCGGATACTCGCCACCATGCACACCGGCGTTCGCGAACAGCACTGGTCCAGCTTTCGCACCGGTGATTGAAATTACCGGTCGCGGTTCATCTTTCGCCAACGCTGCGCCCGGCAACTTGATCAAATGCCGCTGCGTTTCACCCCGCGTCAACTTCCCGAGAATCGGTGGATGCATTTCAGAACCTACATTTTTTCGCCACAAAGCGCACAAAGTTCGCAGAGAAAGGCGGCTCGTGCGAGACACTGCCTGAGAACACTGCCTGAGAAGTTCGAGTGTACGACAGGCAGCTACGAAAGGTGGAACGCGCTGTCTCCAGCGCGTTGGCATGGGCCCAAGCCGATCCACCTTAGTCGCTTGTCACGTCACTTGTCTTGCAATCCGCTCGGTAATCGGGGCGAGGACAACAGTTTGGCAAATTCGTTCCACCGTTTCTCGGGATCGGTACCGCTTCGTTTCTCGATGTAACGGCGCACCATGTCTTCCCCGAGATTATAATTGATCACGTAACTTCGGTAACGCTGGATGAATTTCACCCGCTGCCGAGCGCGAGCCGGTTCCATTACTGCGTATTTTTGCAACCATTGCACCGCAGCGCTCTCGTCGATCTCGCCGTTGACCAATCTTCGCGCGGCCTCGTTTGTCGCATAGTCGAGCTGCTTCATCAAATCCTGTACGGCGTAATATTCATCTGCGCGTGATGCATCGATTCCCGCGGCGGGAAATAAGACTTCCTTCTCGAACTTGAGTCGCTCAGCCTTGGTCGGGAACGCAACGTCCCGGCCGAAATTTGCCGTCCCCTCGGCGATGAGCGATTGCGGTGAGAACAGTGCGTAAACCGAAAATTCCACCCAGCCGCGATCGCGCACCAGGTTCTTTTCCAGCAGCGAATTGTAAACGTGATGGCCGGGATAACCTTCGTGCGCCGCGAGATCGACGGCGCGATCGACGTAGATCGGCAGATCGGTATTCACCTGAATCACGCTATGGAAATTGCCTTTGTACCAATTATAACCGCCCCACGGTTTATTGGTCACGTACTCGACGGTAAAACTCTCGTTAGGCGGAAGCGCAATGTGCGCCAGAGTCCGGGCGCGGCATTCCTTGATCGCCGCTTGAAACACGGCATCGAGTTTTCCCTTCGGGATCAGAAACGGCTTCTGCCAATTCTCGTAGCGCTCCCACAAGGGCCTACCGCCAGTCCGGCTCGGACCCGGAATCTTTGCCTCCAGTTGGGCAAGGATCTGGTCGAAGTGCGAATCCGGATAAGTCGGCGCCACGGCGTCGTAAAGCGCGCGCGACTCGTCGTCGAACTTTAATTTTTCGCCCTTCAACATCCGGACCCGTGCCGCCAGCGCGGAAATTTGTTTCTGCAAATATTCGCGCCGCAATTTGAGCATCTTGTCGCCAGACGTTGCTGCGTCGGAAATTCTCGCCAGGGTCGCGCTCAGTTCGGCGGCCTCGGCGCCGATCGCATCCAGCGATTTCTTTTCCTTCTCCGCCTGAGTCTTCCACTCCGGCGGTCCGTAAAACGCATCGACGTAATCGGGATCATGCTGCCCGAGGGCGAGCACGAGATGGACGTAGCGCTCGGCGACAGCATTCATGTCGTCTGCCGCCGCTCGCGCGTTTCCACTCGACATCAGGACACCGCAAAGAACGATAAGAAATGATATCCGGCACATGAAATCGAGCGTTAGACTAAGACAGATTAACTGGCAGCTACGAACTCTCGGCTTGTGCATTAACCAATTCGATGAAGCGATCAATAAGATGCTCAGTCAGGTCTGACGTGACAAACGCACGTCTCTCCCGATCTTCTGCAATCCAAATCACTTCGCGAGCCCGGAAACTGGGCTTGAACATCAGCTGTTCAAAAACTTTCCCACTGCCGTCGGAATCTCCGAACGCACCGAGTTCCTTCCTAAATATTCGGGCTTCAAGCTGTGCATTAGTGACGGAATTTATCGCAAAATTACGAAGACCAATGCCAAGATGCATACCATACACTGTATTAACATAAAAGATGTGCCGCATTGGACGGCGAAAGCGGAACTTGATCACGCTCGACGTCGCTGCGCCTTCCTTGATTGTCCTTTCAATTTGGTCAAAGAGAGCAGTAAGGCCGGTAAAAACTAGCTGAACGCCTTCTTCGGAAAAGGCGAGGCGTTCGGCCTCTTTCCGCTCCGTCAGCTTGTTAACGAGAGCCCTCACCTTTCTGCTGTTGATGTCTCTTGCAATTTCATCTTTTCGTTGGGCGACATTCACAGCGATCTTAATTTCATCTACGACCTTGCTGATTCCCTGTGAGGCTAATACCGCGAACCTCTCGGCGAGGATCGGAGAGTATTTCTTGACGTCAGTTTCTGTGAGATCCTTCCAAACGGGCAGGATTATTTTTCGAGTTGTGGTCTCCAGGGCGAAAAGACCCGCCAGCTCATTCTCTGCCCACTTCTTTTTCCTGAAGAAAGCCTTGCTTAGAACAACGACGCCAAAATCGGCGGAATTAAGCACCTCAGTGAATCTTTTGCAATAAGCTATCACCCCGGGGTTAGCCGAAACTTATCGTACCAGACGTCGAATCCGGCGTTTTGCAGCGCCTGTGCTAAAGGCTCGACGAAGTCATCTTTGTCTTCCGAAACATGACAAATGAAAAGCCGCATTTCGATAATCGAGACTAATGCAAAACAGCCGGACCCTTTCGAGTCCGGCTGTTCGAATTCATTCTGTCATTCGGCTTAATAATCCATGCCGCCCATGCCGCCCGGAGGCATTGGAGGAGTTTTTTCCTTTTCAGGAATCTCCGTGACCAATGCTTCGGTGGTGAGCAACAGGCCCGCGATGGACGCGGCGTTTTGCAGCGCGCTGCGCGTGACCTTGGTCGGATCGACGATACCCGCCTTCACGAGGTCGGTGTATTCGTCATTGGCGACGTCGTAGCCTTCGTTGCCTTTGCGCTTCTTGACTTCCTCAACAACGAGCGCGCCTTCGCGGCCCGCGTTGTCGGCAAGTTGACGCGTCGGCTCTTCAATCGCGCGACGAACAATCGCCACGCCGACTTTCTCGTCGCCTTCGAGGTCCTTGACGCTGTCGAGCGCTTTTTGCGCGCGAAGCAACGCGACACCGCCGCCTGCGACGATGCCTTCCTCAACGGCCGCACGTGTGGCGTGCAACGCGTCTTCGACACGAGCTTTCTTCTCTTTCATCTCGGTCTCAGTCGCAGCGCCGACGTTGATGACTGCAACACCGCCCGCGAGTTTCGCGAGGCGCTCCTGCAGTTTCTCGCGATCGTAATCGCTGGTCGTCTCTTCAATCTGGCGACGGATCTGGGCGACGCGGCCCTGAATATCGTTCTGTTTGCCTTCGCCTTCGACAATGGTGGTGTTTTCCTTGTCGATCGTGATGCGCTTGGCTTTGCCGAGGTCCTCGAGCTTGATGTTCTCAAGCTTGATACCGAGGTCTTCGGTGATGCAACGCCCACCGGTGAGCACCGCGATATCTTCCAGCATCGCCTTGCGACGATCGCCGAAGCCCGGAGCTTTCACCGCGCAAACCTGCAACGTGCCGCGCAGCTTGTTCACGACCAAAGTTGCGAGCGCTTCGCCTTCTACGTCCTCAGCAATGATGAGGAGCGGACGGCCGGCTTTCGCGACTTTCTCGAGCAACGGAAGCAAATCCTTCAAGCTCGAGATTTTCTTCTCGTGAATGAGGATGTAAGCGTTTTCGAGAACGGCTTCCATCGCCTCCGCGTTGGTCACGAAGTAGGGCGACAGATAACCTTTGTCGAACTGCATACCTTCGACCACTTCCAGCGTGGTCTCGATTGATTTGGCTTCCTCGACCGTGATCGTGCCGTCCTTGCCGACTTTGTCCATGGCGTCGGCAATGATCTCGCCGATCGTCTTGTCCCAGTTGGCTGAAACGGTCGCCACCTGCGCGATCTCGGTGCGATCGCTGACTTTCTTGGAGAGTTTCTTCAGGTCCTCGACGATTGCATCGACACCTTTCATGATGCCGCGCTGCAATGAAGTCGGGTTCGCACCGGCGGTGACGTTGCGCAGACCTTCGCGGTAAATGGATTCCGCGAGGATCGTTGCTGTGGTCGTGCCGTCGCCCGCGACGTCCGAAGTTTTGGAAGCGACTTCGCGCACGAGCTGGGCGCCCATATTTTCATACGGATCCTCAAGCTCGATCTCCTTCGCGACCGTCACACCGTCCTTGGTGATCGTCGGGCTGCCGAATTTCTTGTCGAGAATAACGTTGCGGCCGGACGGGCCGAGCGTGGCCTTCACGGCCTTTGATAGTTTCTCGACACCGCGCAGCAAGGTGTGCCGCGCGCTTTCATCGAATTGTAGTTGTTTAGCTGCCATATTTCTTAATTGATAGTTGTTAGTTGAGAGTTGATCGACAGGCTTATCCGATGATGCCGAGGATGTCGTCCTCCCGCATGATCAGATAATTTTCATCATCGATTTTGATTTCGGTGCCGCCGTATTTGGAAATCAGCACCTTGTCGCCCTTCTTCACGGTGAAATCGACTTTCTTTCCGTTGTCATCGATTTTGCCGGTGCCTAAAGCGACCACTTTCCCCTCTTGTGGTTTTTC